>CAZMMH010000021.1:2417-15264 GCA_964567315.1 uncultured Gammaproteobacteria bacterium | reverse complement strand
CGATGGAGGTGCCGAGCAGGTATTCGCCCTCGTAGATGGCGTTGGCGCGGAACATGGGGAAGACGTAGTCGCGAGCGAACTCCTCGCGCAGGTCCTCGATGAAGATCTCCTTCACCCCCATCGCCTGGGCCTTGGCGCGCGCCGGCTCGACCTCCTCGCCCTGGCCGATGTCGGCGGTGAAGGTGACCACCTCGCAACCGTACCGGTCCCCCAGCCACTTGAGGATGATGGAGGTGTCCAGACCCCCGGAATAGGCCAGCACCACCTTTTTCACCGCAGACATAACTACCTCATGAGCTTCACAAATTCGGAGACGCGCCGCGCCCCGGCGGGCCGTGCGGGACCCGCCGGCGCGACGCCGATGCTGGGGAATTATAAAGGAGGGACCGGGCGACGCCTACGCGCATTCTGCGCCCGGGCACCCGGGCGGCGGGAAACAGCCCCGCTTCAGGGGGCCGCGGCCTCCTTGGCCGGCATCGCCGGCATGCCCGCGGCATCGGCCGTAGCGCTGTCCACGGCCGGCGCCTGCCGGCTCAGCTCGATGGTCACACGGCGGTTGTTGGCGCGGCCCCGGGCGGTGAGATTGCTGTCCACCGGGCGCCGCTCGCCGTAGCTGCGCACGTCGAACAGCTTGGGATCGAGCCCGTAGTCGAGGAAGAAGGCGCGGACCGCGTCGGCGCGGCGGGCGGCGGTCTCCTCGTTGCTGCTGAGGCTGCCGCGGGAATCGGTGTGACCGCTGATCACCACGTGTTTGACCCGGTGATCCAGGCGCAGGTAGGTGGCGACCCGGGTCAGGGCGCGGCGGGCGGCGGCATTCAGGGTATTCCTGCCGGCGCCGAAGTGGACGGTGGTCTCCTTGATCCGGTCGAAGGGCATGGCCGGCAGTTTGCCGGTGCAGGCCAGGAAGTCGTCCAGGCCGGCGCGGAAGCGCGCCGCCGACAGCACCACGTGGATCCGCCGGGGATCACCGGCCCAGCCGGCGAAGACGAAGGTGGGCTGACGCCCCTGCTCCAGCGCGTAGAACATGCGCTGGGCCAGCCGGCCGCGGATGAAGGCCGGCTGACGCCCGGCGGCCAGGGTGATCCGGCCGAGGCGCCGGTAATGGGCGTTGGACTGCCACTCGGTGGGCCACGACTCGATCACCGCCCGTTCCGACTTGGCATCCTCCCGCTCGGTGGTCAGGAAGAAGACCATCGGCGCGCCGGGCCGGCGCATGAAGGTGGCGCTGCCGAAATCGGGAATGATCTGGCTGAGTTCGCAGCGCCCCGGCGTCGCGTTCACATTCCACGCCGAATCCTCGAGGCTCGCGGCGTAGACCATGGCCTCGGCCGCGGCCGCCCCGGGCAGCAGCAGAATGCAGAGCAGAATTATGGTGTGACGCAACATAGCCTGGTTGTCCGATCGGCCCCGTGATCGATATTTCGACCGCCGCGGCCAACACTTGAGCGCGGGTTGCGCCGCCTCAGGAGCGGATTCCCAGCACCTCCCGCACCCGGGCCACGCTGCGCCGGCTCACCGGCACCTGCTGCCCCGGCAAGCCCCTGATAGACAACAGATAATGACCGTCATGCTTCTCCACCGCCTCCACGCACTCCAGGTTCACCAGGTAGCTGCGGTGGGTGCGCACGAAGGTCTCGTCGTCCAGCCGCTGCTCGATCTCCGCCAACGGCTGGCTGGTCAGGTGCTCGCCGTCCACGGTACACACGTGGGTGTGGCGACCATCGGCGCGCAGATAGCAGATATCGACCACGTCCACCATGCGCACCGTCTCTGCCTGGAACAACGGCAGCTTGTCCAGCGCCGGCGGCGTCGCCACCTGGCCGAGCTGCTCGTTGAGCAGGCGCAGCCCTTCGCGGGCGGTGCGCATGATGCGCCGGTAGGTGGCCTCGCTGGCGCGCAGTTGCTGCTCGCGGCTGCGGTGGGGACGCAGGTCGCGCATGATGGTGGAAAGATATACGGCCGCCTGGCGCGGCGCCTGGTGACAGACGATGATCTGCGACACCGGGATCTCGCCCGCCTCCCCCAGCAGCGCGGTCTCCTCCTGCCAAAAGCCCTCGCGGATCGCCGCGGGAATGCCCTCGTGCAACACCAGACCCCGGGCCCAGGCCGGCTGGTAGTCCACCAGCATGTGGCCGCCGCCGCAGGCACGCCGGCCCAGCAGGCGGACCGCCGCGGCGTTGCACGAGAGCAGGCGTCCTTCGGGAGTCAGGGTGCCGATGAAGTCCGGGGTCGCCTCGACCACCGCCAGCAGCTGGTTGCGCTCCCGGCGCAGCGCCAGGGTCTCGAGGCCGAAGGCCAGATCGTCCGCCAGCTCGCCCAGCAGCTCCGCCTCGCCGGAATCGAAGGCGTCCGCCTCGCCGCTGCCGAGCACCAGTACCCCGGCATCACCGTAACGGCGCGCCAGCGGCAGCGCGATCAACGCGCTGCAACCCCGCGCCCGGGCCTCCGCGTACCAGCGCGGCGCGGCCGCCGCGCCGTTCAGGCCCCGCGCGACCTGCGCCGCGCCGGTGGCCATGGCGCGCCCCACCGGGCCGCCGTCACGGCCGGCCTCCCAACCGATCGTGGCCCCGCCACCGTCGGCGGCCGGGCCGGCCCAGGCGCGTAGCAGCGGCGACGCGCCCCTCTCCGCCCCCGCTTCGCCGTACCAGGCCAGGCGGTAACCGCCGCTCCCTGCGCAGACGTTGCAGACGGCGTCGGTCAGGGCCGCCTCATCCTGCGCGTGCACCAGACTGCGGACACAGGCACGCAGCACCCCCAGGGCCCGTCGCACGCGCCGGGTGGCCGGCACCGGGTCGCCCTCCACCGATTCGACGCGTTCCTCCATGTGCCGTTCCCCACTGGGTCGCGAACCTTCGCGCCGGCACCCCTGACGACGGGGCACCGCACACCGGGAACATATATTAGGTGATCCGGCCGCGTGCCATCAGCGGTATTACCTAGGGGACTGCGCCGCGGGTGCTTCAGCCGCCGCTCCCGGGACCGGCAAGTTCCGTCAACAGGGCCTGCAGCCGCTCGGGCTCGGCGGGCTTGAGCAGATGCTCGGCAAAACCGGCGCGGCTGAGGCGTTCTTCCTCACCGTGCAGGCCGAAGCCGGTCAGCGCAACCAACGCCGGTGAACCCTCCGGATGGGCCGCGCGAACCTGCCGGGCCACCTCGAAACCGTCCATCTCGGGCATGGCGATATCCACCAGCATTACGTCGGGGAACCATTTCTTGAGCAGGGCCAGGGCCTCGTGGCCGCTATGGGCCACCCGCACCTCGTGGCCCATCACCCCCAGCAGGTCCTCCAGGGACTCGGCCACGTCGCGGTTGTCGTCGACCACCAGGACCCGCCGGGCCGCCGCCTCGGCGGCGCCGACGGCGGGCGCCGCCGGGACCACGGGCGCGCCGCTCGCCAGGGCCAGACGCACGGTGAACTCGCTACCCTTGCCGGGCCCGTCGCTGGCGGCCTCGATGCTGCCGTCGTGCATCTCCAGCAGCTGCCGCGCCAGGGCCAGGCCGAGGCCCAGGCCGTCCTGACGGCGCAGGCGCAGGTCGTCGCCGGCCCCGCGATAGAAGGCATCGAACAGGCTGCCCAGCGACTCCGCGGGGATACCGACGCCGTCGTCCGTCACCCGGAACACCGCCTGCTGGCCTTCGCGCCCGAGGCTGACACGGATGTGCCCACCCTCCGGGGTGTACTTGGCGGCGTTGGCCAGCAGGTTGGTGCAGACCTGGACCATGCGCACCGGATCGGCGTCGACCGTCAAAGGCTCGTCGGTGATATGGGTCTCCAGCCGGTGCCTCCCCTCCGCCAGGATCGGCGCGACGCCGTCAAGCGCGTCACGCAGCAGCTCCTGGAATTGCACCGGCTGCGGCCGCAGGTGGATGGTGCCGTAGCTGATCCGGGCCACGTCCAGCAGATCGTCCACCAGGCGCTGCATCTGGCGCGACTGGCGGGCGATCAGTTCAACCGTCCGACGCACCTCTTCGGGCAGCCCCTCCGCCTCCCTCCCGAGCACCTCCACCGCATTCCGGATCGGCGTCAACGGGTTGCGCAGTTCGTGGCCCAGCAGCGCCAGGAAGTCATTCTTGCGCCGGTCCGCCTCACGCAGGGCCTCTTCGCTGCATTTGCGCTCGGTCACGTCGAGGGTGATGCCGAGCAGTCGCCGCGGACGCCCCTGCTCGAAAAGGATTCTGGCAAAGCTCTCCATCCAGCGCTCGCCGCGTCCGGGAATCTGTACCCGGTACTCCAGGTGCGGGTCCGCGCCGTCGGCGAAGCATCGGTGCATCGACCGTTCGACCTCGTCCCGGTCGCGCGGATCGATCAGCGCCAGCGACTGCCCGCTGTTCATCGGTGTCCCCGGCTGGACCCCGAACAGGCGATAGACCTCGGGCGACCACCAGGTCTCGTCGCTGGCCAGATCCCAGTCCCAGGCACCCCCCTGCCCTACCTGCAGCGCCAGAGTCAGCCGCTGTTCGCTCTCGCGCACCGCCTCCAGCAGGCGCTCGCGCTCCTGCTCAGCCTGCTTGCGCCCGGTGATGTCCTGGACCGTGCCGAAACCGCTGACCAGGACGCCCTGCTCGTTGAACTCCAGCTCGGCGCGCTCCCTGACCCAACGCACCTGGCCGTGGGCCTCGATACGATGGTCGACGTCGTAGGGCACCCCGCCCAGGGCGGCGCGCCAGCGCGCTGCCACGTACTGCCGGTCCTCCGGGTGGACCGTGGCGAGAAAGGCCTCGAAACTCAGGGGCGTACCCTTGGGGATACCGAAGATACGGTAGGTCTCGTCCGACCAGCGCAGGACATTGCCCCGGATATCCAGGCGCCAGCTGCCGGTGTTGGCCACCGCCTGAGCCCGGTTCAGGTCCGCCTCGCTGGCGCGCAGCACCTGCTCGATCCGTTTGCGCTCGGTGATGTCCTGGACCATCGCCACCAGAAACTCCGGCCTGCCGTCGCTATCGCGAATGCAGCGGGCGATGATGCCCACCTCCACCACGGTGCCGCCCTTGCGCAGGTAGCGCCGCTCGCTCTGGAAGGAGTCGATCTCTCCGCAGGTCAGCTTGGCCAGGTTGGTCCGACTGGGGGCCAGGTCGTCCGGGTGAACCAGTTGATCCCAGCGGGTGGCGAGCAGCTCCTCGCGCGGGTAGCCGGTCAGTTCGCACAGATAGTCGTTGACCTGCAGCCAGCGGCCGTCGGTGGCGATGATGCACATGCCGACGAAGGGCAGATTGTAGAACAGTGCCAGCAGGTGATCC
The DNA here is from genome assembly GCA_964567315.1 of uncultured Gammaproteobacteria bacterium. Taxonomy (GTDB): domain Bacteria; phylum Pseudomonadota; class Gammaproteobacteria; order CAZMMH01; family CAZMMH01; genus CAZMMH01. The sequence continues at coordinate 10,026 of CAZMMH010000021.1, read as the reverse complement.
TTCTCGGCGCCCTCGGCCTGCAGCGCCAGGGCGTGGGCCCGCCGCTCCTGCCGCCAGACCATGCGCACGGCGGCGCCCACCGCGATCGCCGCGACCAGGGCCACCAGGCTGACCCACGACACCAGCTGCCAGAGCGGGCGCAGCACCTCCTGCCGGTCCACCTTGGCGATCAGCAGCCAGGAGGTGCCGCCCACCGGGCGCACCGCGGCGAGCACGGCGACGTTGCGATAGTCCACGCCGTCGACGGTCTGCGAACGCCCGGTGCGCAGGGCGATCGCGGCCGGCAGCTTGGGCAGCGACAGGGGCAGGCGCAGGGTCAGCGCGCTGCTCTTGCGGTAACGCAGGTCGCTCAGAAACAGCACCCGGTCGCCGTCACGACGCACCAGCAGGGTTTCGGCAGAGGGGCTGGAGGTGGGCCAGCCGCGCAGCAGGGGGAACAGGAACCGTGCCACCGGCGCCCGCAACAACAGCACCGCCACCGTCCGCAGCCGGACACCTTCGAAACGGTGGAGCGGAATCAGGTAATCGAGGCGGGCCCGGCGGGCCGGGTCCAGATAGAGGCCGGTGGCCTCGATGCGGCCGTGCTCCGCCGCCGTCGCCGCCAGTCGCCGCACCGTCTCGGGGAGAGGCCTGCCGCCAGCGGCCAGCATGGGCCGGCCTTGGCGGTCGAGCAGCCGCAGTTCGCCGCTGTAGACCCGACTCAAGGCCTCCAGCCGCCGCTCCACCATCGCCCGGCCGGCGGGATCACCCGCCTGCCAACGGCTGACGGCCTGCACCAGACCTTCGTGGGCGGTCAGTTCGTGCGCATCGGAGCGAATCCCGCCAAGCCAAGTCTCGACCTGCCCCGCCTTGAGGTCGGCGACCGCGGCCAGATCGGCAACGGCCGCCGCGCGCATCCGCGGTCCCTCCTCGAGGACCACAATGCCCGCGACCACCGGGACGGCGATCACCAGGGCGAAGAAAGCCAGCCAGAGGCCCGGCCGCTTGCGCGCCGGCGCTGCGAAGGATGTTTCCAACTATCCTACCTTTCACGTGCCCCTGCCATGGAGCGCACGGTCGTGGCTTGTAAGGGTTTTTTACCAGCCGGGCCGCCCCCGGGCAAGCCGCATCCCTCCGCCGACGAAGAGCGCCCGCGGCGGCCACGATGCTTGAGCGGGACCGATTTTGCTGCAATGATCGGCCCATACAATTCACCGACGAAGCCAAGGTGAATGCGCCAGATGCAGCAGTTCAGGGAGGACAGCCGGTGCGTTCGAGTGGCAGTGCAGCGAGCCCTTCGCCTGCGGCTGCCGCGCCCGGAGCCGTTTCCAGACGGACCGCGCGACCACGCCGCCCTCTTCGCCAGCCCCCTTGTCTTCACCAGGCCCGTGGCCGGTCGCGGCGCAGCTCCGCCCGGCCGCAGGTGCCTAGCCCCGGAAGGACACCGATCTGCCAACGCAAGGAGTCAAACCGATGCTGCTGAGCAACCTCGAAATCATTCCCGGCCGACGGGTCACCAAACACCTGGGGCTGGTCCAGGGCAGCTCGGTGCGCGCCAAGCACGTGGGGCGCGACATGATGGCCGGACTCAAGAACCTGGTTGGCGGGGAACTCAAAGGTTATACCGAGCTGCTGCACGAATCGCGCGAGGAGGCGATGAGTCGCATGGTCGAGCAGGCCAAGGCGGCCGGGGCCAACGCGGTGGTTAACATTCGCCTCTCCACCGCCAGCGTGGCCCAGGGAGCGGCGGAAATCCTCGCCTACGGCACCGCCGTGGTGCTTTCGGAGTAACGGCGATGGATCCGCAGGCGCTCTCCGGACTGATCCAGCTCGTTGCCTTCGTCCTGCTGCTGGCCCTCGGCTACGGCAGCGGCCGGGTGCTCGAGGCACGCCACTACCGCTCGATCCGCAAGCGCGAGAAAAGGCTCAACGCCCTGCCTGCGGTGGCGGCCAAGATGATGGATGCGGCCACCCTCGCCGGCACCGGCGAAACCCGTCTGGTGATGGGCAACGTGGTCATCTCGGTGGACTACTTCAAACGCTTCGTCGCCGGCCTGCGCAACCTGGTGGGCGGCCGGGTGCGCAGCTACGAAACGCTGATCGACCGGGCCCGGCGCGAGGCGCTGCTGCGCATGAAGGCGGAGGCCAGCGCGCTCGGCGCCAACCTGGTGTTCAACGTCAAGTTCGAGACCTCCAGCATTTCCAAGGGGCGCAAGCAGCGCATCGGCTCCGTGGAGGTATTGGCCTACGGCACCGCCCTGATTCCGAAGCGTGCGGAGGGCTGAACCCTGGAGTACCGCAACCCGGAGCTCCCGGAGGGCATCAATACCGGCAAGGAGCACCCGCTCAAGGAGTTTGCCCTGCTGCTGCTCGGCGTCTTCGGCGGTGCCGCGCTGCTGCTGCTGGCACTGGCCTATTTCGCCCAGGCCCTCGCCGGCTATATCCCCTTCAGCGCCGAGCGCCGGCTGGCGGCGCAGTTCGCGCCGGACAAGCCCGCCGATTCCCCGCTGCAGCGCTATCTGCAGCAGTTGGCCGACGGCCTCGCCCGGGCCGAAGGGCTGCCGCCCGGCATGACCATCAGCGTGCACTACCTGGACGACGACACGGTCAACGCCTTCGCCACCCTGGGCGGCCAGGTGTTCATCTTTCGGGGCCTGCTGCGGCGGGTGCGCAGCGAAAACGCCCTGGCCATGGTGATGGCCCACGAGATCGCCCACGTCAAAAACCGGGACCCCCTGCGCAGCATGGGCCGGGGGGTGGTGATCGCCGCGGCCCTGGCGGTGATCGACGCCTCCCTCGGCACGCGCCTGGCCGGCGACGCCCTGGGCCAGGCGGGCCTGCTGACTCAGCTGCGCTTCAGCCGCGCCCAGGAGGGCGCGGCGGACCAGGCCGCCCTCGCCGCCCTGGCCGCGCGCTACGGCGGCACCGCGGGCTTCGAGGGGCTGTTCCGAATCCTGGCCGCCGCCCACCCGGGCAAGGGCCCGCCCGGCAGCGGGATCTACCGCAGCCATCCGCAGATCGCCGCACGGGTCGCGGCCCTGGAGCATCAGGCACGCAGCCACGGCTGGAGCCGGGGCCGGGTCACACCCCTGCCGCCGGCCTTCCCCGCCTGGCTGAAGGCGGCGGCGAAGGCAGGACCGGAAAGCGCCGGCACCCGGCCATAGGGGCACAACCAGGGCCAACGCACGACGCAGACCAGGAACCGTGGATGAGAAAAGGGGATGGCGCCGTTGCCGGCCTATGGCACCAAGCCCAATCTCGCCGACTTCGGGCAGACCCTCAACCGGGACCTGTGGATCGACAAGAACCGCAACAAGGTCGTCGTCGACGGCGAGCTCGAGCACCCGGCGCTCGACTTCCGGTAGGCGGCCACGGCGCTCCCTGCTTGGGGCCGCCTGCTACATCCGCCCCGCCTTAACCAAGGCATTTTGTCGGCTTTGCGACACGCCCCCTTCCCGAGGCGACTCGCTTTAATCGTGAAAATCAATCAGATAGCGGATCTGTGCGAGTTGGAATGAAGATTGCTGGAACTCTATTGAAGAGTCCCCAGGCGGCCGCCGAACCGGCATCCGGCGGCCACCGACGGTCCAGGCGCACGCGCCGTGGGCGACCGACTCGAATTCCGCAATCCCAACCGCCAACGGGGGCAGATATGAAGACCAGCGACAAGATCCGCCAGCAGCTCAAGGACAATCCCGTCATCCTTTACATGAAGGGGACGCCCATGGAACCGCGCTGCGGCTTCTCGGCCAAGGCCGCCGCCGTGCTCAACTCCACCGGTATCGCCTACGCCTACGTGGACGTGCTCTCCGCACCGATGATCATGGAGGCCCTGCCCGAGGTCTCGGAATTCCCCACCTTCCCGCAGCTGTTCATCCAGGGCGAAATCATCGGCGGCAGCGACATCGTCGAGGCCATGCAGGCCAGCGGCGAGCTGATGCCCATGCTGCAGGCCGCCGCAGGCTGAACGGGGAGCCGACGATGACCGAAGCAGAGATCGTCGAACGGGTGCGCAGCCTCTATCCCGACGCCGTGATCGACGTCGCCGGGGAAGACTGCAGCTTCGAGCTGTACGTGGTCAGCGAGGCCTTCGCCGGGCAGAATCCGCTGCAGCGGCAAAAACCGATTCTGGCCCTGTTCAAGGACGACATCCGCAGCGGCGCCCTCCACGCCCTGTCGGTCAAGGCCAAGACCCCGGGCGAGCTGGCGGGCCAGGGTGGCCTGGTACAGATTTCCCTTTGAGGTGACAGATGAGCACACCTAGCATCGACCGCGACACGGCCCTGCGCATCGCCCTGGCCGCACGCACCATGCCGGACGTGGACCTGGCAACCCTGATCGACGTGCTCGACGACCGCCTGGGCGCGCCGCTGACTCTGGAGAAACTCTCGCGCATCACCGTCACCGACCTCAAGACCGGCATCGGTAGCCTGGACGGCGAGGAGGATGGCGAGGACTTCGGCGGTCGCAGCGGCCTGGAGCCGATCAAGCTGGCGGTGCGGGTGCTGTGGGGCGAAACCACGGAGGACGACACCCTGCCCGAGGTTCAACCCTTCAGCGAGGGCGACATGCCGGGCTCCATCCGGGTCGCTGTCGCCTCCAACTGCGGCGACAACCTGGACGGCCACTTCGGCTCCTGCCTGCGTTACCTGATCTATCAGGTGTCCGCCGGCGAAACCCGCCTGGTGGACATCCGTTCCGCCCTGGAGGCGGACTTCGCCGAGGACAAGAACGGCTTCCGGGTCGGCCTGATCAAGGATTGCCAGGTGCTCTACGTGGTTTCGGTGGGCGGTCCGGCGGCGGCCAAGATCATTCGTGCCGACATCTATCCGATGAAGAAGGTGGAGGGTGGCGAGGCGTTGGAGGTGGTCAAGGAACTGCAGGGGGTGATGGCCGCTTCGCCGCCGCCGTGGCTGGCCAAGATCCTCGGCGTCGCCAACGCCGAGCGCTTCAAGTACTACACCGGCGCGGAAGAGGATTGAGCCCCGGGCCCGGCACCAATCCCCGGCGGGTGCCGGCCTGCAGCGGCGAAACGGATGCGAGTCGATGAACCAGTCACGCACGCACCGGCAGCAACCCCTTGAGTGCCACGCGGTCACCATGCCCGCGGCGCCGGCCCGCGGCCGTGCCAACGACGAACTGCTCCTCTCCCTGGGGCCCCTCTATTCCGCGGAGCGTTGCCGGCATCTGCTGCAGGAACTGATCCGGACGGTCGACTGGCAATACGAATACCGCGCCTTCGGGCGCCGCTTCGAGGTGCCGCGGCTGCAGGCCTGGTACGCGGACCCCGGGGTCCACTACCGCTACTCCAACAACCTGCTGGAGCATCGGGCCTGGATCGCGCCCCTGCGCGCCATTGGCCGGGACATTCGACGGCGCACCGGCCATGCCTTCAACTCGGTACTGGTCACCTACTATCGCGACGGCATGGACCACGTGACCCTGCACGCCGACGACGAACCCGAGCTGGGCGAGACCCCGGTGATCGCCTCCCTCAGCCTCGGCGCGACACGGCACTTCGAATACCGCCCCAAACTTGGCGGCGAATTCCGTGGGCTGCGGCTGCACGACGGCGACCTGCTGCTGATGCTGCCGCCGTTTCAGCAGGAATGGCTGCACCGCGTACCGGTGGAAACGGAGGTGGCGGGGCCACGTATCAACCTGACCTTCCGCCAAGTCCACACGTCGCGCCCCTGAACGACTGGCCTGCGCCCCGTCCGCATGCCGGGCGCCGCCGGGGGAGCTGCGCCCCTGCGTGAGCCGCAGGTCAAGCATGCGTCATGGACAGGAAAGGCGGCGATCGCGGCACGTTCGGCGCGAGCGCAGAAGTGTGAACGGGTTCATGGAAATCGGCCCGGCTCTATGGACATTTGGGGGCGATCTGGTAAATAGGAGAGGGCCCCTTGCTCCAGCCATAGACCATAATAGCCGATGCCTCACTCGCAAATTCAGGAAGGGGGAACCGCCAAAGGGCGCAGCCTCCTCTCCCGCCCGGTAACTCGCCTGTTGATTCTGAGCTTTCTGCTGATCGGCCTGATCCCGGTCAGCGTGCTCGGCGCCCGGATCTATCAGGCGGCCTGGAACGGTGCCTGGCGCGAGATCAACGAAAAGCATCGGCTGCTGGCGATGAACATCGCCTCCCCACTCGCCCTCTACGTCAAGGACCACCGGGCCATGCTCGGGCTGCTGGCGAAGATGCTCGGCGACGGCACCAACAACGTGGTCCTGGATCGCGGCGTCCTGACCACCGCCATCAACCACCTCAAGGATTTCCGCTCCATCGCCCTGGTGGCCACCGACGGCCGGACCCTGGCCCTGGTGGGCGACGACCTGCCGGCCAAACCCGCCCCGCGCCTGTTCGCCGACGACGGCACCTTCCGTACGGCCAGCAAATCCGGCGCCTGGAGCCTGTCCGGCATCGAGACCAGTCCGCTCGACGGCACCCCGACCCTGATCATGGGCCAGCCGGTCTTCGATGACGCGAAACAGCTCAAGGGGGTGCTCCTGGCCGAACTGCGGGTGTCGGTGATCGAACAGTTGCGGCGCAAGATTCACTTCGGCAAGAAGGGCCACTGCGCCATCGTCGACCAGTACGGCCACGTCATCGCCCACCCCAACCCGGCCTGGATGCGGGAGATGAAGGACATCTCCAAGTGGCCCATCGTCCAGAAGATGCTGGCCGGTGAGACCGGCGTGACCCAGTTCTATTCGCCCTTCATCAAGGCGGACATGGTCGCAGGCTACTCCTCGGTGCCGGGGATAGGCTGGGGCATCATGGTGCCGCAGCCGAAGTCCGAGGTGGAGAGCCAGGTGGACGAGATCCTGCAGTCGCACCTGCGCTGGGGCCTGATCGGCCTGGCCCTGGCCGGGCTCCTCGGCGTCCTCCTGGCGCGCTGGATCACCCTGCCCATCAACCGCCTGGCCGAGGCCGCCCACGAGCTGGCGCGGCGGCAGTTCCGCGGCCGCATGCCCGCCATGTCCCGCCACGCCCCGCAGGAGATCCAGCAGCTGGGCACCGCGGTGCATGCCCTGGTCTCGGGTCTGCAGCAGAGCCGCAGCGAGATCGAGGACCTCAACCGCTCGCTGCAGAGCCGCGTCGAAGAGGCCACCGCCCAGCTGCGTGAGGCCAACAGCAAGCTCAAGACCCTGAGCCGCGAGGATCACCTGACCGGCCTGGCCAACCGCCGCCACTTTGAAACCACCCTGGCCGAGACCCTGGCGCACCCGGCGCCGGACGCGCCGCCGCTGTGCGTGATGCTGATCGACGTGGACAATTTCAAGGAGATCAACGACCGCTTCGGTCACGCCGCGGGCGATGCGGTGCTGGTGCAGCTGGCCACCCTGCTCAAGGACAACATGCGCTACGGCGACCTGGTGGCCCGCTACGGCGGCGACGAGTTCGCGGCCCAGATGCATTGCGGCATGGACGCGGGCCGGGAGTGCGCCGGCAAGCTGCTCAACACCATCCGCGCCGCGGAGTTCGCCTACAAGGGCCAGACCATGCAGGTCACCGTGAGCATCGGCCTGCTCTACCGCGAAGGAAAGGAACCCATGGATCTGGAAACCCTGCTGCGCAAGGTCGACACCGCGATGTACGAGGCCAAGGACGATGGCCGCGATACGGCCGTGG
>CAZMMH010000021.1:0-2317 GCA_964567315.1 uncultured Gammaproteobacteria bacterium | reverse complement strand
AAGGTCGACACCGCGATGTACGAGGCCAAGGACGATGGCCGCGATACGGCCGTGGAGATCGTACTGTGAGGGCCGGTGGGGCGTTCCCGCCGGTTGCTAGACCTGCAGCGCTGAACGGTACTCGGGCGAGACGTCGCCCAAGGTAGCGAAGGCCGCGGCGGGATTGTCGCCGCCGATCCCCTGAACCATCAGCTGCGAATAGCTGCGCAGGTCGCGCACCAGCTGGCGTGCGATCAGGCGCTGGAAATGCCAGGCCATGGAAGGATTGGCCTGGTACCAGAGCATGAAGGCGCTGCGCGGCAAGGCGGCGACACGCACATGGCCCGCGGCGGTACAGGTGGCACTGCGCGGCTTGTTGTCGATCAGCGCGATGAGCCCGAACAGCTCTCCCGCGCCGAGACGCGCCAGCAGATCCACGCCATGCCCCTCCGGCCGGCGCCGGGTCACCACGACCTCGCCGCTCACCACCAGATACATGCTGTCGGCGCCTTCACCTTCACGGATGAACTGATGGCCGTCGGCGAATTCACGCACGTCCATCGCCCGCTCCAGGGTGTCGAGCTCCTTTGCGTCCAGCTCCTGCAGGGTCGGCACCGTGTGCAGAAAATCTCCGAAGATCACGCGGCGTCTCCCCTCAGGCCCATGAGGTGCGCGCCGATCCGCCGCAGCCAGCCGCTCTCTGCGGCGCCGTCCCGTTCGTGCATGACGAAATCGCCATCGCAGACGCGTTCCAGCACCTGCCTGCCGACAGTACGAAAACGGTCCGCCATGTCCAGCGACAGCCTCTCCAGCAGCCGGCTGGCCGCCTCGGGCGCCGCGGCGTAGAGGCGGTTCAGCCCATCGTGAGAGAGGGCCAGGGCCGTGGATTCCTCGGCGGCGGCGACATCGGCACTGGCGGGGCCGGGCTCGATCATGCCGAGCTCGCCGACCCAGCGTCCGGGGCCGACTTCACCCAGCGCCAGATGGGAATCGCCATTGTGCAGGGACACGGAAAGGGTACCGGAAACCAGGAAATAGAGGGTGTCGACCATCTGGCCGAGCGTGATGACCTGTTCGCCCGCACTCCAGTTCACCGGCTCGAGCACCCCGAGCAGGGCCGTGCGCTCGGCTTCGCCCAGCGGCAGCGCGGCGAATTGCCGGCCGAATGCATTGCTGTCGAGGTGCATGGTGTTGACCGCTCCGTGGCGGCGCGAGCCCGAGGAAGCCGGCGCCTTGATGCTTCGGCATTTAGGGATAACCCACCTAATTTGTCAACCCTGATCCAACCCTTATTGACCGCCCACGGGCGATTGCGTAGATTCCGAGCGGAACGCGTTGGCAACAGAGAAACCCGACGACAGAACGGGGCCGCCGGCGCGCATCCACCAGCCCTCACCCCTTCGGGCAAGCGACCGATTCCAACGTGCCGCTTGCCGGGCGCCCAGAGGAGAGCGTTTGGGGTACGGGCCTGCCTCGGGCGGAGAGGGGAATGGTCACGCGGCTGACGCGCGCCCTGCTGGTCAGGGACGAAGAGATCGGGCGGGTCGGCTTTTTCGTCGGCTTCTTTCTGCTGCTCGGGATCGGCACCGCCCTGGGCCGCGGCACCACCGACGCGCTCTTCTTCAAACGTTACGGCATCACCTACCTGCCGCTGATGTACGCGCTGCTCAGCGTACTGCTGGCGGCCGTGAGCGTCGCCTATGCCGCGGTGGCCGACCGCCTGCCGCCGGAACGCTCCTTCCGCATCCTCTTCGGCGTGCTGATCGTCCTGCTGGCGACCAGCTGGGGGATGATGCACGCGGGGGTTTCGGACCTCGTCTATCCGTTCTATTTCCTGCTCTACGAAATCGCCTCCGAACTGCTGCTGGTGCACGCCTCGCTCTACCTGAGCCTGAATTTCGACGCCCTGCAGTCCAAGCGCATCGGCCCGGTAGCCATGGCCGGCGGCCAGCTCGGCATCATCATCGGCGGACTGCTGCTGGCCGCCGGCGCGCCGCGCCTGGGAGTGGAGAACATCCTCCTGCTATGGGGCGCGACCCTGGCCCTCGGCATCCTGCTGCTCGACACCTGGCACCGCCGCCGCGGCGTATCACCCTATTTCCGCCCGGGCCGCAGGGAGCGCCGATACGTGCGCCAGTCCATCACCCAAGTGTCCCAGGGACTGAAATACATGCGCAGTTCGGAACTGCTGCGCGCGGCCTCGTTCGCCCTGTTCTTCATGGTCGTCGCCTTCTACGTGCTCAGCTATTCGGTCAATCGCATCTACACCGAGAGCTTCACCACCGAGGAGCAGCTCACCGCCTTCTTCGGCATGCTGACCGTGGCCAACAGCAGCGTG
>CAZMMH010000020.1:0-15754 GCA_964567315.1 uncultured Gammaproteobacteria bacterium | reverse complement strand
GCGAGTGGATCGAGAGCCACAGCCTGCACATCCACCTGCTGGCCCTGCCCGATTTCCTCGGTTATCCCGACGCCCCTTCGGTGGCCCGCGACCACCCGGCGGCGGTGCAGCGCGGGCTCGCCCTGCAGGGGCTCGGCAACGACCTGATCCGCATGCTCGGTGGCCGCTCGGTGCACCCGGTAGGGGTCAAGGTGGGCGGCTTCTGGCACGCGCCGTCTTCGGGCCAGGCGGCGGCGATGCTGGAACGGCTGCGTGCGGCCCTGCCCGAGGCGGCCGAACTGGTCCACTTCGTCGCCGGGGTGACGGTACCGGACGATCCGCAGGAGTTCGTCAGCGTGGCCCTGCGCCATCCCGACGAGTACGGCATGAACGAAGGGGGCCTGGTGACAAGCGACGGCCTGGAGATCGGGATCAACGAATACGAGAAGTATTTCGCCGAGTCTCACGCGCCCCATTCCACCGCGCTGCACTCCCATTATTTCCCGGCGGGGGATGCCCCCCACGGCGCCGGGCGGCCCTACCTGGTGGGGCCACTGGCGCGCCTGAATCTCAATGTCGACCGCCTGCCGGCCGGGGTGCGCGAGAACGCCGAGGCGGCCGGGCTACGTTTTCCCAGCGCCAACATGTTCCACAGCATGGCGGCGCGGGCGGTGGAGACCCACTACGCCATCGTCGAGGCGATCCGTATCCTGGAGAGCTACGCGCCGAGCGAGTCGCCGGCGGTGACGATCAGCCCGCGCCCGGGGGTCGGGTTCGGCTGCACCGAGGCACCACGGGGCATCCTATGGCACCGCTACGAGGCGGACCACGAGGGTCGGGTGGTGACGGCGCGCATCGTGCCGCCCACCAGCCAGAACCAGCCGCGGATCGAGGAGGATCTGCGTCGGTCCCTGGATGCCTTCGGTCTGGACCACGACGAAGAGGCCCTGCGCCTGCGGGCCGAGACGGTGATCCGCAACTACGATCCCTGCATCTCCTGCGCCACCCACTTCCTGCGTCTGCAACTGCAGCGCGACTGAGAGCGGCCCTTGGGGCCGTCGTGTAACATCCCCCGTTTGAACGGTCTGAGGCGCATCCGCGTCCTCTGCGAGTGGGTTCGATGGAAGTGGCTATGGCACGCCTGCGGGTGGTCGGCATCGGCTCCGACCACGGTGACGACCGGCTCGGCTGGCTCGCCTGCGAACGGCTGGCGGCGGCGCCGTTGCCGGAGGGCGTGGAGGTGGTCCGCTGCGAACGCTTCGTTGCCGACCTGCTGCGCCTGCTGCGCGATGCCGAGCGGGTGATCCTGGTGGATGCCATCCGCTCCGGCCGGCCGCCGGGCCATCTGCACCGGGCCGGGCGCGAAGCGCTGGCCGAACTGGGCGCTCCCCTTTCGAGCCACGGCCTCGATCTGCATCAACTCCTGGCGCTGGCCGAGGCGGTGGGCGAGGCGCCACGGGAGCTGCGCCTGTATGGCCTGGAGGCGGCGGAGTGCGGTCCAGGGGGCGAGCTCTCGCCGGCGGTGGCGGCGGCCCTGCCGGGGCTGCTGGAGGCGCTGCGCGGGGAGCTTACAGCCGCCGGCTGATGTGGCGGACGCCGGGGTCGTCGGGATCGGTGCGGGCGCTGAAGCCGAGTTTGTCCGCGAGGTTGAGCATTTCGTGGTTGTCGGCCAGCACCTCGCCCTCGATGATCTCCAGGGCGTGGCTGCGCGCCGTCTCCATCAGCTGTTCGATCAGGCGGTGGGCGATGCCGCGGCGCTGCCAGCTGTCGTCGATCACGATGGCGAATTCGCAGCTCTTGCCGTCCGGGTTGGTCACGTAACGGGCGACACCGATTTCGTGCTCCCGCTCCTCCTGCACCACCACCGCGATCAACGCCATCTCCCGGTCGTAATCGATTTGGGTGAAGCGGGCCAGCATGCGCGGGGTCAGCTCGTCGATCGACTGCATGAAGCGGAAGTATTTGGCCCGCTCCGACAGGCCACGGACGAAGGCCTGTTCGATTTCCGCGTCCTCCGGGCGGATCGGCCGGATCACCAGGTCGGTGCCGTCGGCCAGCTGCCAGTGGCTCACCAGGTGGCTGGGGTAGGGGTAGATCGCCATGTGGCTGTAGCGTTCGGCGGTGGGCGAGTGGTAATCGACCACCATCCGGGCGTCCACCGCCACTGCCCCCTGTTCGTCGACGATCAGCGGGTTGATATCCAGCTCCTTCACCAGGGGCAGCTCGCAGGCGATCTCCGAGACCCGCAGCAACACCCGCTCCAGGCCCTCCATGTCGGCCGCCGGCATGTGGCGGAACTCGCCCAGCAGGCGTGAGACCCGGGTCTGGGCCACCAGGTCGCGCACCAGGCTGTGATTCAGGGGCGGCAGGGTCACCGCGCGATCCTCCATCACCTCCACCGCGGTGCCGCCGGCGCCGAAGGTGATTACCGGGCCGTAGAGCGGATCGGTGATCAGCCCCACCAGGGTCTCGCGGCCGTTGGGCCGCTGCAGCATGGGTTCGATGGTGACCCCGTCGATGCGCGCCTCCGGGCGGTTGCGGCTCACCGTGGCGACGATTTCGTTGTAGGCGCTGCGCACCGCCTGGGCATTGCTGATGCCGAGACGCACGCCGCCGGCGTCCGACTTGTGGGTCACGTCGGGCGAATTGATCTTGAGCGCCACCGGGAAGCCCATGTTTTCCGCCTGCACCAGCGCCTCGTTGGGCGAACGGACCACGCTGGCCTGGGCGGTGGGGATGTGGAAGGCGTGCAGCACCGCCTTGGATTCCGCCTCGCTCAGCACCTTGCGTCCCTCGGCCAGGGCGCTCTCGATGATCAGCCGCGCCCCCTCTACGTCGGGGGGCTTGCCCACGGAGAGGGGCCCCGGGGTCTCCAGCAGCAGCTGCTGGTTGCGGTAGTGGCTGACCAGATACGAGAACGCCTCCACCGCGGCCTCGGGAGTGTGGAAGGTGGGGACGCCGGCACGGCGCAGCAGGCGTCGCCCCTCGTCCACCTGGATCTGTCCCATCCAGCAGGCGAGCAGGGGTTTGCGCTGGTGCTCGTTAAGCGCTGCCAGCTGCGCCGCCACTGCACTGGGGTCGGTCATCGCCTGGGGGGTGAGGATCACCAGCAGACCGTCGACGCCGGGGTCGGCCATGCAGACCGCCACCGCGCGGGCGTAGCGTTCGGCGGTGGCGTCGCCGATCACGTCCACCGGGTTGGCGTGGGACCAGGTGGCCGGCAGCGCCTCGTTGAGCTTGGTCAGGGTGTCGTCGGCCAGGGTCGCCAGGGGGATGCCGAGGTCGGTGGCGCGGTCGGTGGCCATCACCCCCGGGCCGCCGCCGTTGGTGACGATGGCTAGGCGTTCGCCCTTGACCTTGAAACCCGAGGTGAGGGTCGTGGCGGCCGAGAAGAGGTCGCCGACGCGCAGGCCGCGGACCACACCGGCGCGGCGCAGGGCGGCCTCGAATACATCGTCGGCGCCCACCAGGGCTCCGGTGTGGGACATGGCGGCCTTGGAGCCGGCCGGGTGGCGGCCCACCTTGAGGACGATCACCGGCTTTACCCGCGCGGCGGCGCGCAGGCCGCTGACGAAGGAGCGCGACTTTCGCACCCCCTCTATGTAAAGCAGGATGCTCTCGGTCTGCGGGTCGCTGACCAGGAAGTCGAGCACCTCGCCGAAGTCGGCGTCGGCGGAGATGCCGGTGGAGACCACGGCGGAGAAGCCGATGTCGTTGGCCGCGGCCCAGTCGAGGATCGCCGTGCACAGGGCCCCCGACTGGGAGACCAGGGCGATCTTGCCGGGTTTGGCGCCGCCCTTGTTGAAGGTGCAGTTGAGGCCGGTGGAGGGGCGCATGATGCCCAGGCAGTTGGGGCCGATGAAACGCAGGTCGTAGCGGCGGGCGTTCTCGACCAGGGCCTTCTCCAGTTTCAGTCCGGCCGGCCCCACCTCGCGAAAGCCGGCGGAGAGGATCACCGCCGCCTTCACCCCATGTTCGCCGCAGTCCTCGATGATGCCGGGGACACTGGCGGCGGGGGTGGTGATCACCGCAAGATCCACCGTCCTGCCAAGATGTTCCAGGTCGGGGTAGGCCTTGTGGCCCTGGATCTTCGGGTGCTTCGGATTGATCGGGTAGAGCTCGCCCCGGAAGCCGTCGAGCATGTTGCGGAAGACGAGGGTGCCGACCGCATCCTCCCGCTCGCTGGCGCCGAATACGGCAACCGATTGCGGCTCGAACAGCCGGTTCAGGTAGTGTTTGCCCATGTTGCTTCCTTTTCGGGTGCGGGCGCCCGCCTGGCGTTATGATGGCGAAAGCATAGCAGCCCGACACCCCTGTCCATGGCCACCGCCTACATCACCCATCCCAGCTGCCACCTGCACGATCCCGGCGCGGGCCATCCGGAGTCGCCGGCGCGCCTGCGGGCGATCGAGGACGCCCTGATCGCCAGCGGGCTGATGGGGTTGCTGCGGCACCCGGAGGCGCCGCGGGCCAGCCGACAACAGCTGCTGCGGGTACACGGGCCGGCCTATCTCGAGCGCCTGGAGGCGCAGCTGCCGGAGAGGGGGCGGGTGCTGCTGGACGGCGATACTGTGCTCGGGCCGCACACCCTGGAGGCCGCCTACCGCGCCGCTGGGGCGGTGGTGCTGGCGGTCGACATGGTGCTGGCGGGGGAGGTGCAGAGCGCCTTCTGTGGCGTGCGCCCGCCCGGGCATCACGCCGAGCGGGACAGGGCCATGGGCTTCTGCATCTTCAACAACGTGGCGGTGGGGGCGGCCCATGCCCTGGCCGCCGGCCTCGAACGCGTGGCCATCGTCGACTTCGACCTGCACCACGGCAACGGCACCGAGGCGATCTTCGCCGATGAGCCGCGGGTGCTGTTCTGCTCCAGTTTCCAGCACCCCTTTTATCCGCACAGCCCGCTGCGCGAGTCCCAGCCCAACCTGATTCACGCGCCGCTGCGGGCGGGGGCCTACAGCGAGGATTTCCAGGCCGCCGTGGCCGCGCACTGGCGGCCGGCGCTGGAGCGTTTCCGGCCGCAGCTGATCCTGGTGTCGGCGGGCTTCGATGGCCACTACGAGGACGACATGGGTCAGCTCAACCTGCTCGACAGCGACTATCTGTGGGTGACGCGCGAGATCATGGCGCTGGCCGCCCGCCACGCCGAAGGCCGGGTGGTGTCGACCCTGGAGGGCGGCTACGCGCTCGGTGCGCTGGGCCGCTCGGTGGTGCAGCACATCCGCGGATTGATGGGGGTGGATTGAGGTGGGTTCGGGAATAGATCCAGGGAACCACTGAAGACACCGAATACACCGAAAAGACTACTTTCCGATTGGAACCTTGGTCTTTTCGCTGTCTTCAGTGTCTTCGGTGGTTTCTTTGCATTGCCTCCGGCCGACCGGGCCGCAAGCCGGTCGGGAGCCCGGTGCACGCAGAGCAGCTTGTCGGCCCGGACGGAGAGCTGGTACCGAGGCGAGGTCGTCAGGAAAGATCTTCGGTGGTTCCAACAAGCCGTCGGGCATTGCCACCAGCGGCCGCCCGGGTGGCTTCAGAGCAACTCGTCGGCGTAGGCGGAGAGCTGGTTCAGCAGTTCCAAGTCTCGGGCGCTGCGGCCCTCTGCGGCCTCCAGTTCGGCGATCCGCTCGTGCAACTGCTCCAGGGTGATGCTGGCGCCGCCGTCCGTTTCGGTGAGCCGTGCGAGGCGGTAGCGCTCCCACTCGGCGCGCTCCTCGTCGCTCAGGCTCTCGGGCCAGTTGCGCGCCCGGTAGCGGAACAGCATCTCGGGGATGCGTCCGTCGTCGAAGGCCAGCTTCACTCCGCCCAGGGCCTCGGGTGCGGTGGCGCGGATCCGCTCCATGCGCGCGCGGTCGGCGTCGGAGAAGAAGCCGCCCCCGTAGAGCATCAGGTCCGGGTCGTGCTCCGGCGCGAAGCGTTTCCCGCCGAAGACCTCGGCCAACTTGACCTGCAGGCCGTCGGCCTGTTGCAGCCGTTCCAGGTGGGCCAGTTGTCTGCCGACGTCGATGCCCAGCCGCCTGGCCACCGCCGGGTCGTCCAGCAGTTTCGGCGTCATCACCATCGGGCTGCGGTTGAGGTGAATCACCTTCAGCGGAATGCGCTCTGTGCCCTCCGGCAGATCCTCGGCCCGGGTGAACAGGCGTTCGCGCACGCCGTCGGCGTCCAGTTCCAGCAGCGGCGTCGGATCGAAGCGCAGGTCGCAGGCGATGATGCCGTTCTTGTTGCCGGGCTCCGCGGCCAGCGGTACCACCAGCGCCGTGCACAGATAGTCGGTGGAGATCATCCCTGAGGTATGCAGCACCGGTTTGCGTCCACGCAGGTCGAGATGGCGCGCGGCCTCCCGCTTGTCGCGCAGGCCGAGGGCGTAGTCGAACAACTTGGGTTGGCGCTGCTTCAGCAGCCGGGCCACGCCAATGGTGGCGTAGACATCGGAGAGGGCTTCGTGGGCATGGCCGTGCTCCAGGCCGTTGGCGGCGGTCAGGTGTTCCAGGCGGAAGCTCGGTTTGCCATCCTCGTGATCGGGCCATTGGATGCCCTCGGGGCGCAGGGCACGACACATACGCACCACGTCGATCAGGTCCCAGCGCGAGTTGCCGTTTTGCCATTCGCGCGCGTAGGGATCGAAGAAGTTGCGGTAGAGGGTGTTGCGGGTGAACTCGTCGTCGAAGCGCAGGCTGTTGTAGCCGGCACCGCAGGTGCCCGGGCGCCCCAGCTCGGCGTTGACCCCGGCGATGAACTCGGCCTCGGGCAGGCCTTTGGCATTGGCCTCCTGGGGCGTGACGCCGGTGACCAGCACCGCCTCCGGGTGGGGCAGCACGTCATCGGCCAGGCGGCAGTAGAGGTCGACCGGTTCGCCGATGGGGTTGAGCTCGGCGTCGGTGCGCACGCCAGCGAACTGCAGCGGGCGGTCGCGCCGTGGATCGATACCGGTGGTTTCGTAGTCGTGCCAGAAGAAGCTCTTGGGATACGGCGGCATGATGCTGGCGGTCTGTCGAAGGTGGAATCTTCACCTTACCAGAAAGCCGGGTGGTCGTCGGGGTTGCCCGCTGCGCCTGGCGACGGTGTCGACTGCGGAGAGGGAAGGGCAGCCGGCATTGCGCCGGCCGCCCCCCGCGGTCCTTACCACATGAACCAGCCCTGAAGGTACAGCGCGTTGTTGTCGGAGGCGCTGCGCCCGTTGCCGTCGTAGTTGCTGTCACCGCCGTTGAACTTGGTGTAGCCCATGTACTGCACGGTGAATTTGGTGTTTTCCCACGGCAGGTAGCTTAGCTGCGCGGTGTAGCCGGTCGAGTTCGGGCTGCCGTTGGCGCTCCCGTCCACTGGCGTGGTGTCGACCGCGACGATCCGGCCACTACCGGTGCCACTGGTGTTGAAACCGCCCAAGGCCAGCTCGACGCTGTTGCCCCAGTGGTAGATGCCGTCGATACGGAACTCGTTCAGGTGGTTGCTGCTGGTGCCCGGAGCGGAGGCACCGAGTTGCTGCTTCTCGTGAATATAGGTGCCGTGGAAGGTCAGCATGTCATCGCCAAAGGGGAACTCCAGCTGAGCGTCGGCCGCGTTGTCCGTGTAGTCGTCGGTCGAGCCGGTGATACCACTCGGGTAGAGGCGGGCGTACATGCCGTAATAGCCGATCTCAAAATAGCTACTGCCGATGTCCTGCTGCCAGGCGAGGCGCCAGTATGGGGACGCACCCTTGATGGTGCTGCTACTGCCGCTGCTGGGTTGTCCCTCGCCAAGGTGGGCGGAGCGGTAGAAGGAGACGCCGGCATACAGATGGTTGCCGAACAATGCATAGCCTCCAAGGCCTGCCGAGTCCTGGGCCAGGGTGCCGTCGAGCAGGGCCGAGGCCGCTGGTGTCGGTGCGGTGGCGGACGAGGTGAACGGAAAGCCCCATGCCGGAGTGGTGTTCCAGAGGTCCTCGACGGTCGGCGAGTTGTTGAGGGTCAGGCCGTACACCACATCCAGATCGCCGAGCTTGCCTCGGTCTGCCATGCGGATGTCGGTGTTGTCCCACTGGAAGCCGTAGCCGCCGTCGGTGCCGTTTTGATCCGTTTGCGCGTAGGTGATCTGGATGAATGAGCCGATATGGGGGGTGATTTCGCCGGCGAAGAAAAAGCTCAATTGTTGCGGGAATTGCACATCGTTATTTTGCTGCCCGGGGACACCCTGACTGATATTGGTCTCACCGACCTGCAGCATGGCTGACAGCGGGGGAATTTCGTTGATCTTCAGGCCGCCGCTCGACGAGCTGGGCTTCTGCTCGACCTGCTTCATGCCGGTCAGGGTGTAGCCGTTCAGTTTGAACTGGCGGCCGAACTGGGTGAGCTCGGGGAACACGGTGTGGCAGGCGGAGCAGGGCATTTCGGTCTGCCGTGCGAAGCTGGGCACGGCTTCTGCGGTGGCGGTGGCCAGCAGGGCGGAAATGCCTATCAGGCCGGCAGCGATCTTCAACGCTTTCTTCTTGTGCATTTTATTGACCTCCCAGTGACCTCGTCCTTGAGGCATTTGCCGACGGGGGGCGCCGAAGAGCTGGGCCAAGGGGGCGGCGGACGACTTGCCGGCCCGCGGTGCAGACGGTCAACCAGATCCTTCGAGTGAATTCGCCCCTTTGTCGATGATGTGTGGCTTGTGCAATACGCTCGTGTGTCAATTGACCACATTGCGGGTGAGATGGTCGTTAGCGTCCCGTGAGCACTGCGGAAAATTCGAAAATTAGTAATTATTGAGTCAAGGACGACCCTAATTTCGGAGGGGTATCGGGGCGAGGGTCGCGACCGTCGTTTGACCGCCAAGGGCGCGTCCCGGTATGCCGTCGAGGGGGCTGCGTAACCAGGCGGGGGTGGAGGGCGGGGCGGTGGGGTGGGAACGGAGTGGCTAATTTATTGATGAAGATCAATGCGGCGCCAGCTGTGAGGATCTACAAATTTCTGTAGCCAATCAGCACCTCAAAGATTTCGCTTGATCCATTTGCTCCGTGCTGGTTGGCGTAGACGAACAGGAGGGACGCAATGACCGATATCATCGTTTGGGCCAGCTACGCTCTGCTCTTTTTCCTCTTCTACCTTGCCACCCCCTTCGGGGGCGTCGGCAGGCACGACTGACTCCTCCCACAACACAACGACTACAGGGGTAAACCCATGTCGCCCATGACCGCCCATGGGTGCTGAGCGCCGCGATCCGCGGCGCTCCCTTTTTCCACTGCACACCGCCAGGCCATCCGCGGGGCATCGGCCATCCGTCGTCGCGGGCGTCACATATCCTCGGAACAGGGCGCCTTCCGGTCGGGATGCTCGCGCTTGCCGTGTTGCCATTCCCGATGGCTCTTCATGGCCGCGGCCACCTCGTTGAGGTCGTCGGTGATCCTGACGATCTTCAGATCCTCCTCCGAGAGGGTTTCGTAGGCGAGCATGATCTTGCGGATCCACTCCAGCAGACCGTTCCAGCAGTGGCTGCCGAACAGGACCAGCGGCAGGGGAAAGCCCTTGTGGGTCTGGATCAGGGTCAGCGCGTCGAAGCATTGGTCCGGAGCGCCGGAACCGCGGGCATGCAGACGTCGCCGTGGAGTGCTTCACGAACCTCACCTTGCGGGCGAAGAGGTGGCGGTATGCGAGATCGATGGTCGCAAACGGGTTGGGGTGCTGCAGCTGGGACAGTTCCGATGTTCAGACCGACCGACTGCACGTTGCCGGCGGTGATGATCGAAACGCCGTTCCGTGCCAGCAGCCCGGCCGGTTCCACTGTCTTGGCGTAATCCTCGGTGCCGGCCTGCAGGCGTGCCGAGCGGAAGATCGAGATCGCCGGACCGAGGTCGCTGAGGCGCTCCGAGCGTTCGGTGAGCTCGCCTGACGATGCGGAACAGGCGCCAGAATTCGTCGCCCTTGAGAAACATCGATGATGTCGTCTCCGCCGGTAGCGTGGTCAATGTGCGGCGCCGCAGCGTCGCTTCCGCTTCAGCGCCGGCCGTAGATCTGCCGTGACCGGGCGACAAATGCGTCCAGCAGGCTGTCGGCCGCCTGGCTGAAGATCGGTCCGGCCACCAGCCCGATCATGCGGCTGGAGAATTCATACTCGAGATCGAACGAGACCTTGCAGTCGTCGCCTGCCTGGGCCTCGAAACGCCAGAAACCCTCGAGGCGCCGAAACGGCCCTTCCACCAGACGCACCTCGATCATCTTGTCCTGCTGTAGCCGGTAGAGCACCGTAAACGACTTGTGGAAGCCGCCCTTGGCGATCTCCAGCTCCGCTCGAACTTCGTCCCGGTTGCGGGAGAGCACCCGGGAGGAGGGGCACCACGGCAGAAAATCGGAGTAGTGATCAACGTCGTTGACGACCGCGAACAGATCGTGCGGGGAATAGGCGACGTGGGCATTGCGGTGGATGATCGGCATCGTGCGGTATGGTTCGGGCGCTGGCGTAACGGCCGCCTATGTTAATGGCAATCCTGCCGAATGCGAAGCCGCCCATGCGCGCGGGCCCTTTCTACAGGACATGACTGCGGGTCGCGGCGGCTCGACCGGCCACGACCGTTTGACGCGGCGGGCGGTGGCGTGTGATAAGGGGTTGCCCGGCGCGGCTGCGATGGTGAGGTGGACACGATGGTCAAGGAAGGGCTGCTTTTTGAGGGGGGTGTCTCGGTATCCGGGGAGGCTGGGCCTTTCCACCGCTGGATCGCCGTCGCGCCCAACGGCAAGCTGCATCTCCATTCGATCGACGATCCCGAAGCGCTGCATTGCCTGGGCCTCGGAGCGCTGCAGCGGGGCCTCGAGGAGGGGCGTATGCGCCTGACGGGGTACGCGCCGGAGCACCCGGCGATCCGCCTGCAGCGGGCCAAGGAGGCGCGGCGTATCCGCGACGCCCATCTCGGCGGTCCCAGCGAACTGCTTGAACGCATGTTCAGGCTGCTGGAGGAGGCCGTGGCCGAAGGGATGGACTACGCGCCGTTTGCCGCGGGCGAAATCCGCGAGATGCTCAACAAGCTGCCCGGCGATCCCGCAGGCCTGGAGGCGGCGCGCAGCCGGATCGACGCGGTGATGGACAATTCCGCGGTTGCCCCGCCGCCGCGCTGACGCCCCTGCCGCCAGGCCATTGGGTCGCCGCGCGGAGGCCCGTTTCGCGCTACCGGTGATTGCTGGGGAGGCGCTGGCAATTTATCCTAGACCGCTTTGGCATTCCCCGCCCGCCAGCCGGACCACAATGGAAGAAGACAAGCTCAAGCAGATTCTCGAGGCCGCGATCCTTGCCGCCGGCCGCCCGCTCGGCCTGGATGCCCTGCAGGCCCTGTTCCCGGAGGATTCCCGCCCCGACAAGGCGCTCCTGCGCCAAGCCCTTACAGCCCTGGGCGAGGAGCACGCGGAGCGCGGGATTGAGTTGAAGGAGGTGGCCTCCGGTTATCGCTTCCAGGTGCGACAGGAGCTGGAACCGTGGGTCAGTCGCCTGTGGGAGGAGCGTCCCCAGCGCTACTCGCGGGCGCTGCTGGAGACCCTGGCTCTGATCGCTTACCGCCAGCCCATCACCCGTGGCGAGATCGAGGAGATTCGCGGCGTCAGCGTCAGCAGCAACATCGTCAAGACCCTGTTGGAGCGCGAGTGGGTGCGGGTGGTCGGCCACCGCGACGTGCCGGGGCGCCCGGCGATGTACGGCACCACCCGGGAGTTCCTGGACTATTTCAACCTCAAGGGGCTGGACGAACTGCCGGCGCTCTCGGAACTGCGGGACATCGACAGCATCAATGCGGAACTGGACCTGACGCTGCCGGGCGAGGGGCGTCCCGCGCAGGAGCAGGCGGCACGGATGGAGGGCGCCGCCGAGGAGACGGTGCCGGCCGAAGCGTCCGATGCCGATGCCGATGCCGATGCCGATGCCGATGCCGAGGGCGAGGGCGAGGGCGAGGGCGAGGAGGCGCTGCCGCCGCCGCGCGTGGCCTCGGTCCCGCCAGCCGACGAGGCTGCGGTCGCCGAGCAGGCCGACGCCGGTGAATCCGTCGAGCCCGCTGCCGACGACAACGACGAGAGCGCCTGAGCCCATGGCCGAACGCCTGCAAAAGGTGCTGGCCGCCGCCGGCCTCGGCTCGCGCCGTGAGATCGAGGAGTGGATCCGGGCCGGGCGCATCAGCGTCGACGGCACGGTGGCCGAACTCGGCCTGCGGGTGGAGCCGGGTGCCCACATCCGTCTGGACGGCCGTGCGCTCAAGCTGAGCGGTCTGAACAAGCCTTCGCCGCTACGGGTTCTGCTCTACCACAAGCCGGATGGCGAGGTGACCAGTCGGCGCGATCCGGAAGGACGGCCGACCGTGTTCGACAAGCTGCCGCGGGCCAAGGGCGGGCGCTGGATCACGATCGGCCGCCTCGACATCAATACCACCGGCCTGCTGCTGTTCACCACCGACGGTGAACTGGCCAACCGCCTGATGCACCCCTCCAGCGAGATCGAACGCGAATACGCGGTGCGCGTGCGCGGCGAGGTCGGGCCCGAGGTCCTGGCCCGCCTGCGCCAGGGGGTCGAGCTCGAGGACGGGCCGGCGCGCTTCGAGGAGGTGAACGACGTGGGTGGCCAGGGTACCAACCACTGGTACCACGTGGTCCTGCGCGAGGGGCGCAACCGCGAGGTGCGCCGGCTGTGGGAGTCCCAGGGCGTGGTGGTCAGTCGCCTCACCCGGGTTCGCTATGGGCCGGTAAGCCTGCCGCGGCGTCTGCCGCGCGGCAAGTGGCAGGAGCTGTCGGGGGCAGAGCTGGACGCCCTGCTGCAGGCGGCCGGCATGCCGCCGACCTCGCCACCGGAGAAGAGGCGGCCGGCCGGGGCGAAGGCGCGGACCCCGAGGCGGCGCCCCGGGCAATGAGACTCGACGGCCGGCGCCTGCGCGCGGTCTATCGCCGACTCCTTACGGCCTATGGGCCGCAGCACTGGTGGCCCGGCGATACCCCGTTCGAGGTGATGATCGGTGCGGTGCTGACCCAGAACACCGCCTGGGTCAACGTGGAGCGGGCCATCGCCAACCTGCGGGCGGCCGATGCCCTGTCGCCACAGGCGATCGCCGCCGCGCCCCACGGGCGTCTGGCGGCGTGGCTCAAACCCTCCGGCTACTTCAATCTCAAGGCGGGCCGCCTGCAGGCCTTTTGCCGCTGGTACCTCGAGGTCGGGGGCTACGACGCACTCGCGGCCTGGGAGACCGCCGCCCTGCGCCATGCGCTGCTGGCGGTCCACGGCATCGGCCCGGAGACGGCCGACGACATGCTGCTGTACGCCTTCGAGCGCCCGGTGTTCGTGGTCGACGCCTATACCCGGCGGCTGTTGACGCGCCTGGGAATGCTGGAGGGGGAGGTGGGGTATGAGCGCCTGCGCGGGGCGTTGGAATCAGCGCTGGGAGCGGACGTGGCGCTGTTTAACGAATTCCACGCCCTGGTGGTCGAGCACGCCAAGCGGCACTGCCGTCGGCGGCCGCGCTGCGCCGAATGCCCCCTGATGGCGGGCTGCCATGCGGCAGCGCCGGTGTAGCCACGGTTTCTGTTCAGGCCACGGCGACACGGTTGCGCCCCTGCTGTTTGGCGCCGTAGAGCGCCTTGTCGGAGCGGTCGAACAGGCTTGCCGGGTCGTCGTCCTCCTTGAACTCGGCCACGCCCAGGCTCACGGTGAGGCCGAACTGAGCCCCTTCGCACTGGATTTCCGCCTCGGCCACGGCCTCGCGCACGCGCTCGGCCAGGTTCGCCGCACCCTCCTCGGCGGTGTTGCTCAGCAGCAGCACGAACTCCTCGCCGCCGAAGCGGTAGAACACGTCGCTGCCGCGCATGGTCTGCTGCACGGTATCGGCGAAGGCGCGCAGGGCACAGTCACCGGCGGCATGGCCGTAGGCGTCGTTGATCCGCTTGAAGTGGTCGATGTCCATCACCACCATGCTCAGGGGTGTGCCATTGCGCTGGGCCAGACCGATCTCGCGGCGCAGCGCCTCTTCCATGGCGACGCGGTTGTTGATGCCGGTGAGGGGGTCGCGGTGGGCCGACTGCAGGGCGCTGCGGTAGAGCAGGGCGTTGCGCAGCGGATAGACCAGGCCGCAGATCATGTCCTCGATCAGCGCCAGTTGCTCATCGGAGAAGAGCTGGCGGCGGGTGAAGGTGAGTTCGCCCAGGGGCTGACCGCCGAGGGCCAGGCGGTAGCTGACCTGGTGGTGCTTGGCCACGCCCAGCTCGAAATTCAGCTGCTCTTCGGGGAAGCTGTAGCCGAGGCTGTCGAAATTGACCGTTTCGCGCGCCTCGGAGGCAAACAGGGTGAGCACCTTGTTCCACTCCAGGGTGCTCTGCAGCAGCATGCTGATTTCCGCGGCGACCGCGAGGTCGATGTGGAGGTCCGGGGTGACACGCCGCTGGCGCGCGGGCTGGGACGTATAGAGCGGGAACGGGATCGTCTCCGCCTTGCCTTTGCCGTCTGCCGTGGTGGTCTGAACAGCCATGGTCGATTCCTCTCGGTCCGTTTGCAGTATATCCAGCAGGAACCGTGCCATGTCTGATTTTGGGTAAAAAAGCCCGTAAAAACAGTCTTGTATGTCCATGTGTCAAGATGCCTTAACGATAAAGACGGCGGCTTGACACCCTCTCCCGGCGGGTGAGGCAAAGAATTGCCGCCGGATTTCCGACGCCCGTCAGACACGGCGCTATACTGACCACCTTCGAGGTGCGGGAAGTGATGAAAGAGCAAATTGTCCACAACAGCCACCAGCTGACGGACCTGTTCCGCAACATGCGGCCGGTGCGCGACTACCACCTCGGCGAGATTCTGGTCGAGCAGGACGAGATCTCGCAGGAACAGCTGGACGAGGTGTTGCAGGAGCAGCGCACTCACCACGGGCCCCAGCTGGGCGCCCTGCTGGTGGAGAAGGGGCTGGTCAGCCGCAAGCAGCTCAACCTGGCGCTGGCGCGCAAATTCAACATCCCGTATCTGTCGATCAAGGACTATGAGATCGACGGCCACGTGCTCAACCAGATTCCGGCCGACCTGGCCATGCACTACAACGTCCTGCCGCTGGCCGAGATTGACGGCAAGCTGGTGGTGGCGATGGAGAGTCCGCTCGACTGGGAGGCGCTGGACGCGATTCGTTTCGTCACCAATCGCAGCGCCGAGGTGGTGATCGCCTCGCCCCAGGACATCAGCCTGGCCCTGAACCGCTACTACACGGAGTTCAGCGAGGGCGAGGCGCTGGAGGAACTCGACATCACGCCGGTGCTGGCGAGAAACGATCGCGAGGAGAGCAAGGAGACGGCCGAGGCGCAGGCGATGAAGAAGCCCATCGTCCGCCTGCTCAACGCCGTCCTGCTGCAGGCGGTCAAGCGCAACGCCTCCGACATCAACATCCGCCCCGAAAAGGAGGGGGCCGCGGTGTTCTACCGCATCGACGGTCGGGAACAGTTCGTGCGCACCCTGCACAAGTCCTTGCTGGCACCCCTGATCAGCCGGATCAAGATCACCGGGCGCATGAACATCGCCGAGCGGCGCCTGCCTCAGGACGGCCACGCGCGTCTGCTCCATGAGGGGCGCTCGATCGACCTGCGCATCTCTGTCATCCCCACGGTCAACGGCGAAAGCGCGGTGATTCGCGTGCTGGACAAGGAGATCGGCCTGCGCACCCTGGAGGAGTTGGGTCTGCGCGATCACGAAATCCAGCAGTTGCGCCAGCTCGCGACCCAGCCCCACGGCATGCTGCTGGTGACCGGACCCACCGGTTCGGGCAAGACCACGACCCTGTACGCCCTGTTGCAGGAGGTGAAGCGCGGCAATCCCCACATCATCACCGTCG
>CAZMMH010000019.1:0-15776 GCA_964567315.1 uncultured Gammaproteobacteria bacterium | reverse complement strand
CCGGTGGCATCCATGGTCTTGAGCCAGGAGAGGCCGGTGAAGAAGGTGATGCCGACCATGAACAGGGTCAGCAGGAACAGGCTCGAGCCGAGCGGGCTGAAGATGGCGACCAGGGTGTCGCTCACCACCTTGCCCAGGACCCCGCCGCTGTTGAGCGGCACCGCACCCGGCACGCTGTAGAGGTGCAGGGTGGCCAAGCCGCAGCCGCCGATCAGGGTCAGCAGGAAACCGGCCCAGCGCATGGCGAAGACGTGGTAGTCGAAGCCGCTGCCGTCCGGGCGGATACGGTAGACCAGATAACCGCTGATCCCCACCATCACCGGAAACAGGTAGGAGAGAAAGCCGAACAGGTAGAGGAAGACATCGGCGAACCAGGCCCCCACCCGGCCACCGGCATTGACCACATGGGCCACGCTGCCGCTGTGGGACCAGCCGGGATCGTTGGCACTGTAGCTGGTCAGCGCCAGCAGCAGATAGAGGGCCAGGGTGCCGAGGAGAAAGAGCCCGCCCTCACGCAGGCCACGGGTCACGTAGCCGCTGACGGGCGGGCTCTCGTCCTTCTTGGTTCGCGCCTGTGCCAATTTAATAGAGAACCTCAGAATTAATCTGCAACAGGCTATTGCGAAAGGAAAACTATTTCAAGGAACGCTAGTTCAACAGGGCCGGATGGACCACCTCGCCGCCACGTACGTTGAGGCCCCGCGCCAGCGGTGCACACGCCTCCCAGTCGTCCTGCGCCAGCCGCTGGACGTAAGGAATCAGGGCCGCCGACAGGGCCTGCGAGGCGCTGCGAGGCACCGCCCCGGGCATGTTGGTCACGGCGTAGTGCAGCACCCCGGACTCCACGTAGGTGGGCTCCTCCCAGGTGGTCGGGCGGGTGGTCTCGATGCAGCCGCCCTGGTCCACCGAAATGTCCACGATCACGCTGCCCGGCTGCATGCTGGCGACCTGCTCCTTCGACACCAGGTGCGGGGCCCGCGCCCCGGTCACCAGCACCGCACCCACCAGCAGGTCGGCCTCGGCCACCGCCCGGGACACCTCGGCCGCGTAGGGATAGAGGCCGGTCACGTTGGGGCCGATGGCACGTGCCTGCTCCAGGCGGTCGCGACTGAGGTCGAACACGGTCACCTCGGCACCCAGGGAAGCCGCCACCAGGGCCGCACTGTGGCCGGCAACCCCGCCGCCGAGCACCGCCACCCTGCCCCGCTCGGCGGCCGGCAGGCCACCCAGCAGCAGCCCCTTGCCGCCGTTGGGCCGGTACAGCAGGCTGACTCCGGCCTGGCTGGCGATGCGCCCGGCGATGTCGCTCATGGGCGCCAGCAGCGGCAGGCGGCGGTCGTCCTCCTCCACCGTCTCGAAGGCCACGGCGGTGAGACCGATCTCCTGCAGGCGGGCGCTGAGCTTGGGCTCGGCGGCCAGGTGCAGGAAACAGAACAGCCGGTGGTCGGCCCGCAGGTGCTGCAGATCGCCGGCGATCGGCTCCTTCACCTTGACCACCATCTCCACCGCCCCGTAAAGGGCCGCGGCGTCCGGCAGAATCTCGACCCCAACGGCACGATAGGCGTCGTCACCGTAGCCGCTCGGCTCGCCGGCACCGGATTGGATGAATACTTCGTGCCCGGCCCGAACGAGGTCGGAACAGGCGGCCGGGATCAAGCCGACACGACCCTCTTTCGGCTTGATTTCAGTTGGAATGCCAATGCGCATGGGGGCTCCTTTACCCTATTCATTTCATTACGTACCATACCCGGGCTTTCCTGCCCTCCCGGCCTTCGATGGCCCGCGCCAAAGAACTGGAGTCATTATACATGAGCGAAACCAAGCACTGCCGCGTCCTGGTCCTCGGCTCCGGCCCTGCCGGTTACACCGCCGCGGTCTACGCCGCGCGTGCCAATCTGAATCCCGTGCTGGTCACCGGCCTCGAGCAGGGCGGCCAGCTGATGACCACCACCGAGGTGGACAACTGGCCGGCCGACGTCGACGGCGTCCAGGGTCCCGAGTTGATGGAGCGCATGCGCCGCCACGCCGAGCGCTTCAACACCGAGATCGTCTTCGATCATATCCACACGGTGGACGTGACCAAGCGCCCCTTCACCCTCGAGGGCGACTCCGGCACCTTCACCTGCGACGCCCTGATCATCGCCACCGGTGCCTCCGCCATGTATCTGGGCCTCGACTCGGAACAGAAGTTCCGCGGCAAGGGCGTCTCCGCCTGCGCCACCTGCGACGGCTTCTTCTACCGCAACCAGAAGGTGGCGGTGATCGGTGGCGGCAACACCGCGGTCGAGGAGGCGCTCTACCTCTCCAACATCGCCGCTCACGTCACCGTGATCCACCGCCGCGACAAGTTCCGTTCGGAGAAGATCCTGGCCGACCAGCTGATGGAAAAGGCCAACGGCGGCAACGTCACCATCGAGTGGAACCACGAGGTGGACGAGGTGCTGGGCGACAACTCCGGTGTCACCGGCATCCGCATCAAGAACACCCAGGACGGCGCGACCAAGGATATCGAGCTGATGGGAGTGTTCGTGGCTATCGGTCATAAGCCCAACACCGACCTGTTCACGGGGCAGCTGGAGATGGAGCACGGCTACCTCAAGGTTCAGAGCGGCGCCGCCGGCAACGCCACCCAGACCAGCGTGCCCGGCGTGTTCGCCGCCGGTGACTGCGCCGACCACATCTACCGCCAGGCGATCACCTCCGCCGGTACCGGCTGCATGGCCGCACTCGACGCCGAACGCTACCTGGACAACCTCGAGGCCAAGGGCTGAGGCCCGGCTCCCGCGGCTCCGCCGCGGGAGCGCCGTTGCCATGCATCATCACGACGACGACAACCTCGAGGACGACCACGACGAGGTCAGCAAGAGCCAGCGCAAGCGTGACGCCCACGCCCTGCGCGACCTCGGTGCCGAGCTGGTGGCGCTGGCGCCGGCGCGGCTGGCCCACCTGCCCCTGCCGGACGACCTGCGGGATGCGGTCGGGGCCGCCCAGCAGATCAAGAGCCACGGTGCCCACAAGCGCCAGCTGCAGTTCATCGGCAAGCTGCTGCGCAACATCGATCCGAGCCCGATCCGCGAGGCGCTGGATCGGCTCGAGACCCACAGCGCCGAGGCCAAGGCGGCCCTGCACCGACTGGAGCGCTGGCGCGACCGTCTGCTCGACGAGGGGGACGGCGCCCTGGAGGCGCTGCTCGAGGAGCATCCGGACGCCGACCGCCAGCACCTGCGCCAGCTGGTCCGCACTGCGCACAAGGAAAAGCTCGAAAACCGCCCGCCGGCGGCCTTCCGCAGCCTGTTCCGCTACCTGCGCGATCTGATCGGCGGTCTCGACTGAGAGCATGGCCGGGAACGGCGGCGCAGACTAGGCTTTGCGGCAGAAGCAGCGGGAGTCGCGGCGTATGGACATCGACCTGCTCCGGACCTTCCTCGAGGTGCAGCGCACGCGCCATTTCGGCCGCGCCGCGGACAATCTGTTCGTCTCCCAGTCGGCGGTCAGCGCGCGCATCCGCCAGCTGGAGGAGAGCCTCGGCACCGCCCTCTTCTCCCGCGACCGCAACAACATCCGGCTCACCGCCGCCGGCGAACGCCTGCTGGTTCATGCCGAGCGCATCGTCACCACCTGGAAACGGGTCCGCCAGGAGATCGCACTGCCGGAGATCCAGAGCACCCTGATTTCCATCGGCGGCATGCCGAGCCTGTGGGACATCCTGTTGCAGGAGTGGCTGCTGGCGATGCACCGGGAGCAGCCCCAGATTCTGGTCCAGGCCGAGGCCCTGGGCGCGGAGAACCTGCAGCGGCGGGTGCAGGAGGGCACCCTGGACCTGGCCCTGCTGTTCGACCCACCCGGCGTACCGGCCCTGAGCGTGAGCGAACTGACGCGGATTCCGCTGCTGCTGGTCTCGACCCGGCCCGGCATCGAGCTCGACCGCGCCCTCGCCGAGGACTACCTGCTGGTGGATTGGGGTACCTCCTTCGCCGCCGAACACGCGCGCCACTTCGGCGAACGCGCCCAGCCGCGCATGCGCCTGGGCCTCGGCCGCATGGCCCAGGCGCTCCTGCTGGAGAGCGGCGGCAGCGCCTACCTGGCCCTGCCCACGGTACGCACCCTGCTGGAGACCGGCCGCCTGCACCCGGTGGCCGGCGCCCCGCGTTTCCACCGCGCGGTCTACCTGGTCCGCGGCGCCGACGGCGAGCGGGAAACGGAGCTGGCACCGGCCATCGAAAGCCTGCACCGGGTGGCGGCCAGCCTTCCGCTCGACGATCCACAAAGGCCATCGTAACGATCAGAAATTTTCGCTTTCATGCCGCCATGCCCTGGCCAACAATGCGCGCGCGTGCCCACACCGGGCACGTGTCCAGTCAGGAGTGACACCGCAATGAAGATTTCCAAGATGGCCGCCGTGGCGGCGCTGATCGCGCCCCTGTTCGTCTCTCTCCAGGCCGACGCCGCCGACCCGGCTGCCGCACCGGCCAACGGCAACTACGCCGCAATCTGCGCCCAGAACGCCGACGAAAACGGGCTGCAGGGCGACGGGCGCGACAGCTACATCGCCGACTGCGTCGACCAGATGGGTGCCGCCGCCGAAGGCGACGGCACACCGCCGGCAGACGAGGCCGCACCACAGGAGGCGCCCCAGGAGGAGATGCAGCAGGAGGCTGCACCGGAAGAGATGCCGCAGGAGGCACCGCAGCAGCAGTAAAGCATACCGGGGTGGCGGCCTGACGCCGCCACCCCCAATTCCGCTATCTCTTTTCGACCCGCCGCCGCTCCACCCGGGTCTCGTAGATCTCGGCCCGAGCAATCTCCGCCATCGCCACCGGCTGGGTCAGGGAACCACCGTAGAGGCTGCGGCGCACGCGCACGCCGTCACGCGCGACCGAGACCAGCCCGCCGTCGATGGTCTTGCCGCTCTTCAGACGCAGGCGAACCGGCCGGCCAAGGTAGGAGGTGAGCGTCTTGAGCGGCACCGGCCGGTAGCTGCTGACCAGCAGCTCCTGCTCCTCGGTCTTCGGCTTTTCTTCCATCGCCTGCGCCACCTTGGGCGCGACGAAGTGAATCTGGTCGTCGTTGATCGGCTCACCGCCGAGGGTCAGCTGCAGACCCAGTGCCTGCTTGATCTGCTTGGGCGTCATCAGGCGCAGTTCCGCCGGATCGATCGGACCGCCGGGATACATGGCCCACTGCACCGTGCCGCCGTTGCCGAGGCTCTTGCGGTAGGCCGCCACCACCTTTGGGTCGACCGCGATGCCCATCGCCGCCAGCCGCTCACGCAGCATGCGGATGTGACGGTCGAGATAGGCGGGTAGCGTGAGCTTATCCTGGGCCGCACACCAGCGATTGCGCCTGGCGTTCATTCCCGCGTCGGTGTACTTCGCCTGCAGGCTCAGCAGTTGCGGCGGCGACCCTGCCGCCCCCCGCTGCTTCAGCTCCTCCACCGAGGCGCGAAAGGCCGTATCCAGCGTCACCGCCGCCATGTCACGGAAGGTGAACTCCGCATGCACGTTGAAGGTGGTGTCACTGGGTTTGTAGTCATAGTTCAGCGCCACATCGGCAAGCAGGTCGCTGTAGCCCATCGCCCGATACTGCCTGGGTCCGAAACTGCGGACGTTGCCGCAGCCGAGGGCATCCAGGCTGGTCTCCTGCTCGAGGCCACCCTGCTGCCGCTGCAGCGCCTGCATCTGCTCGAGCATGTCGAACAGCTTGGCGTCCAGGGGCAGTTGCAGGCCGTGCAGCCGGATCCCGAGCCGCTTGGGCACGCCGTATTTGTCGATCTGGCGCTTGAAGTTGAGGAAATAGAGGGCGTTCGGGGCCTCGAACTGCAGGGACCGCAGGTGTATCTCGTCGCCGGTGTTACGCAGGGTCAGGACGACGTCGCGCAGGCCGGCCCGCCCCTCCAGCGAGGTGGTGATGGACTTGTAACGCAGTTGCGCGAAGGGGTCGATCTTCTTGGCAAAGGCGTCAACGTTGTGCTTGAAGTCGTACCAGAGATAGCCCTTGACCGCGCCATAGACGAGTAGCGGCAGCAACACGACGGCCAACAGAATCTTGCGCATGACGGATTCCCGTTCGAGAGATGTAGCTCTGCATCGCGGACCGTCCGGCCCGCCTCCCCATAGGCCCTTATAGCCCAGCCCACCACGCCGGCTCAAGGCGAAGGCCCTGCCGCGGCGAGGTTTATCCGTGGCCCGGCGCGCGCTAATCTGGACCCATGATCCCTGAACCTACCCCCCAGCTGGAGATTCGCGTCGAGCAACGGATCGACGCCATCCCCGCGGCCGCCTGGAACGCCCTGGCCGGCGACAACCCGTTTCTGCGCCACGAGTTCCTGGCGGCGATGGAGCACCACGGCTGCGTCGGCGAACGCTTCGGCTGGCTGCCCCACCACCTCGGTGCCTGGAACGGCGCCGGCGAACTGGTCGGGGCCATGCCGCTCTATCTCAAGGACAACTCCTACGGCGAGTTCGTCTTCGACTGGGCCTGGGCCGACGCCTATGGCCGGGCCGGCCTGGCCTACTACCCCAAGCTGGTCAGCGCCGCCCCCTACACCCCTGCCACCGGCCCGCGCCTGCTGGCCCGCGACAACGACCCCACGGTGCGCCAGGCCCTGCAGCACGGCGCCCTCGAGCTGGCCCGTCGGCTCGGCGTCTCCTCCCTGCACTGCCTGTTCCCCACCGAGGCCGAACTGGTGCCGCTGCTCGCGCCCGGCCTGCTCCGCCGCACCGGGACCCAGTTCCACTGGCACAACCGCGGCTACCGCGACTTCGACGACTTCCTTGCCGGCTTCACCGCGCAGAAGCGCAAGAAACTCAAACGCGAGCGGCGCCGGGTACAGGAGGCGGGGGTGGAGTTCGAGGTGCTGCACGGCGACCGGATCGACGACGCACTGTGGCCGCTGATCGCCCACTTCTACACCGCCACCTTCGACGACAAGTACGGGGTCGCCACCTTCAACGAAGGCTTCTTCCGCGAGGCCGGACGGGCCCTGGGCCGGGGCTTCGTGGTCATTCTCGCCCGCCACGCCGGCGAATACGTGGCCGCGGCCATCTGCTACCGCGGCGGCGACACCCTCTATGGCCGCCATTGGGGCGCCAATGCCGACTTCCACAGCCTGCACTTCGAGACCTGCTACTACCAGGGCATCGATTACTGCATCCGCGAGGGGCTGGCCCGTTTCGAGCCGGGAGCCCAGGGCGAACACAAGGTTTCGCGCGGTTTCGAGCCGGTGGCCACCTGGTCGACCCATTGGATCGCCCATGACGGTTTCCGCGAGCTGCTGGAGCGCCACGTGGCCCAGGAACACGAGGCGGTGCTGGCCTACATGGAGGAGCTGCGCGGCCACCTCCCCTACCGCGGCGACGGGGACGAAACGCCTTGAGGCCATGGCCCGCGGGCCGGCGGCTTGGATATACTGGCCCTTCGAGCCCAAGCCGGCGAAGCGCACCCAGCATGCTCCAACTCGCCTGGATCAGCCCCTACGACGACGAGAGCCCGTTCCCGCCGGTGGAGACGGCCCTGCGCGAGCCCGACGGCCTGCTGGCCTACGGCGGCAACCTGTCGCCGCGCCGCCTGCTGCTCGCCTACCGGCACGGCATCTTCCCCTGGTTCAGCGACGACCAGCCGATCCTCTGGTGGTCACCGGATCCGCGCATGGTACTGACCCCCTCGCGGGTCAAGGTCTCCCGCAGTCTGGCCAAGACCCTGCGCAAGGGGCTGTTCCGCTTCACCTTCGATCGCGCCTTCGGCGCGGTGATCGCCGGCTGCGCGGCGCCGCGCCGCGGTGAACCGGGCACCTGGATCACCCCGGAGATGGAGGCCGCCTACCTGCAGCTGCACCGCCTCGGCCATGCCCATTCCCTGGAGGTGTGGCATGGCGACGAACTGGTCGGCGGGCTCTACGGGGTCGCGGTGGGCAAGGTCTTCTTCGGCGAATCGATGTTCAGCCGCATGAGCGATGCCTCCAAGGCGGCCACGGTCTGCCTGGCGCACCAGCTGGAGGCCTGGGGCTTTCCGCTGATCGACTGCCAGATGAGCACCGAACACCTGCAGCGGCTCGGCGCCGGGGAGATTCCGCGGCGCGATTTCAGCGCCCTGCTCGACCGCTGGTGCGAGGCGCCGGGGCGCCCTGGACCGTGGCAGTTCGACATTGCCCTGCCGGGCCAGGAGGCATCGTGACCGCGTCCCACCGCGAGCCCGTCGACCTCGACCGCCTCGCCTTCTACATCAGCCGCGAGCACGCCTGCAGCTATCTGCCGGAACACACCGCGATGACCCTGTTCGCGGACCCGGAGGCCCAGCTGCGCAACGACCTCTACGCCGAGCTCGTCGACCTCGGCTTCCGCCGCAGCGGCCGCCACGTCTATCGTCCCAACTGCCCCGGCTGCAACGCTTGTCGCTCGGTGCGCATTCCAGTCGCCGAATACGCCCTGCGCCGCGCCGACCGCCGCGCCCTCAAACGCAATGCAGATCTCGCGGTGCGCATCACCGACCCCTGCTTCAACGAGGAGCAGTTCGACCTCTACCGCCGCTATCTGCGTAGCCGCCACCCCGGCGGCGACATGGACAACCCCAAGGCCCAGGACTACCTCGCCTTCCTCACCAGCCCCTGGAGCGACACCCGCTTCGTCGAGTTCCGCGCCGGCGAACGGCTGGTCGCCGTGGCCGTGGTCGACCTGCTGCCCCAGGGGCTCTCCGCCGTCTACACCTTTTTCGAGCCGGGCGCGGCCGAGCGCAGCCTCGGCCACTACGTGATCCTCTGGCAAATCGAGGAGACCCGCCGCCGCGGTCTGCCCTGGCTGTACCTCGGCTACTGGATCGAGGCGTCGCCCAAGATGCGCTACAAGTCGCGCTACCGGCCCTTCGAGCAGTATCACGATGGCCTCTGGCAGCGCCTGGAGCGGGAATAGCCGGGAGCCTCGAGCAGGTACCAGTCACTGCCGCCGCTGGCGCACCCACGCCCGCGAACCGCTGGATCAAATGGCCGCCGTCGGCCCGGAGTCGGTCCACGCCAAGCCCTTGCCCCCGATGCCTTTCCCATTGCGGAACGCGGCAGCGCCGGCGCGGGCGGGCGAAGACGCCGCACGAACTCCCGAAAAAGTGTGACCGTAATTCCGCGTACGTGTTTCCGCGGGGCTACCTAGCATTTGGGCAGAGTCCTTCATTGAAGCGGCACGAAAGGTGGTCTATTTGAAATAGAAACACGCATTTTTCCGTTGCATGGCAGCGGGCGTCAAAGTGGCTGGCACAGGGGCTTCGATGGAATTGGTGCCTTGACCGACAGTGCCTTACCCCAGCCACCCGCACCCCGACTTGGACCCCAGCGCGTCTGCCATGGAACCCACCGGAGGGTCCGGTTTCGGGACGTCAGGTTCCGCAGCGACGACCCGCCGTCGCAAAGACAGGTCTGCCGGCGAACCGGACGGACCGATCTGGTCAGCTGCCTGCGCCCGGGCCCCGGTCCGACAGGTGACGCCCCGCATCGGGGCGGGAGACGTGATCCATGCCGCAAGTACGGATTGAAATGAATGACGCTCCGGTTGCAGACCCGCCAGCATCCCGCAAATCACCCGCCGCCTCGAGCATGAACGCGCCGTTCGGCAGGGCACTGATCCTCACGCCATCCGCCGTTTCGGTCCAGAACATCTGCCGCTCCTTCGACGCGCTCGGCGGCTGGGAGACCAGCATCCACGTGGTCCTGGAGGATAGCGACATCACCGCCGCGGTCGCCGAATACGGTCCACGGTTGGTGCTGGCGGATCACAACCTCGGCAACGAGGCGGTGCGGGCCCTGATCGTGAACCTGCGCCTGACCGGCTATTCCGGCAGCGTGGTGCTGTTGACCACGGAGCTGGCGCCGGACCTGGCGTTTCCGCTCGCCGCCAAGGTGGGGGCCGACGACTTCATCAGCAGCTACGAAACGGCCGAGGCCAGCCTCCTTTCCCACAGCATCTCCCGCGTCCTGGCCATGAGCGAAATCGAAACGGTGCACAGCGCCGGCCAGGCGCGCGCCCGCGAGGAGTGGCTTCCGCGCCTGCTGCTGACCTACGAGAACGAAATCCTCGAGCGCCGCCGCCTGGAAGCGAAGCTGCTGGGCGAGTGCCGCCGGGCCGAAGAGGCCAGCAACGCCAAGGACCGTTTCGTCTCCCTGGTGGCCCACGACCTGAAGTCGCCCTTCACCTCGATTCTCGGTCTGCTGGACATCCTCATCGAAGATTCCGACGATCCACTCAGCGACAGCCAGAGGGAGTTGACTACCCGCGTGCGGGAAACCGGCGACCAGCTGGTGCAGGTGATCGACGAGTTGCTCGAGCTGTCCCGGGTCCGCTCGGGCAAGATCGTGCCGCAGACGGTCTTCTTCGAACTGCGCTCGAGCATCGACCACGTCCTGGCGCGGCACAAGGCCTATGCGGAAAGCAAGGCGATTTCCATCGCCAACGACGTCCTGACCGGGGTGCGCTGCTACGCCGACCCTATGCTGCTGGCGGAAATCCTGTCGAACCTGATCACCAACGCCATCAAGTTCACCGCGCCGGGCGGAACGATCCACATTTCCAACAGCCGGGACGAAGGTGGCCTGGCCATCACGGTGCAGGACAGCGGCATCGGCATGGACCTCGACAGCGCCGAGGCCCGGGATTCGCTGTTCGAAAAGAGCACCAGCCGACCCGGCACCTGGGGCGAGCGCGGCACCGGCCTCGGCCTGCCCCTGTGCAGCGAGCTGGCCAAGGCCCACGGCGGCCGCCTCACGGCGTGCTCGCAGCCAGACGTCGGCAGCGCCTTCACCCTGACCCTGCCCGACGTCCGCCCCAACATCCTGGTGGTGGACGACGACCCGGGCATGCACATGCTCTACCCACGCCTGCTGCGTACCCTGGATGTGCGCATCTCCTCCGCCATGGACGGCTCCCAGGCCCTGCACCTGCTGGAGACCGAGGATATCCACCTGGTGATCACCGATCTGGTGATGCCGACCATCGACGGCAGCGACCTGATCGTGAACATCCGGCGCCATCCCAATCACGCGGCCGTTCCCGTCATTGTCGCCACCGGCGATCCCAACCCGGAGACGCGCAACCAGCTGTTCCGGATCGGTGCCGACGACTACCTGCAAAAGCCGCTCTCCGAGATCGACCTGCTGCCCCGAGTCGGGCGCTTCGTCGGCAACGCCGCCGGCGGCGCCATGCGGAGAATGGTGTGACGGCCCCCGGCGGCCGCAGCCACGCCAACCGCCACCCCGGAGCCGCCGTCCCGCCCGACGACCGACGTCAGCGATAGCCGCGGCAACCACCCGCCAGACCTGTCCATGCCAGCAGCCACGGAAAGGATCTACGCCGCACGCATTGCCCTGGTCAACGACGGCAACGGGGGCATCGAGCCGCTGGCGGCCCTGCTCCGCAGGGAGGGCTTCCACAACGTCGATTGGCTCCCCGACCCGGCCGCCGCGGTCGACCATTGTCTGACTCACCCGGTCGATCTGGTGCTGCTCGACGTGCGCATGCGCAGGACCAGCGGCATCGAACTCCTGCTGCGCCTCGGCGACCACTTCTCCGACGAATGGCTGCCGGTCATCGTGGTGACCGGCGACAGCGCCGACGCCACCCGCATCGCCGCCCTGGCCGCCGGGGCCCAGGACTATGTACTGCGTCCCTACAAGGAGTGGGAAATGGTCCTGCGGGTGCGCAACCTGCTGGTTTCGCGTCTCTTCTACAGGGCGGAGCAGCGCCGGGCGGACCACCTGGAGGAGAAGGTGCGCGAACGCACCTCGAGGATCCGCGAGAGCCATTGCCAGATCGTGGACCGGCTCGGCCGGGCCGGCGAATACCGTGACAACGAAACCGGCGCCCACGTCCTGCGGATGAGCCGGAGCTGCCAACTGATCGGCGCCCACCTGGGCCTCGCCGACGAGCGGACGAAACTCATTCACCTGGCCAGCAAGATGCACGACCTCGGCAAGATCGGCATCCCCGACAGCATCCTGCTGAAACCGGGCAAACTGACTTCCGAGGAATGGGACTGCATGCGCCGCCACACCGTGTTCGGTGCCGACATCATCGGCAACGGCGACTCCCCGCTCCTCGACCTCGCCTGGAGCATCGCCATGTATCACCACGAGCGCTGGGACGGCGGCGGCTATCCGGCCGGGCTGAAGGGCACGACGATTCCCCTGCCGGCGCGGATCGCCGCGGTCGCGGACGTATTCGACGCCTTGACCTCGGTGCGGCCGTACAAAGCGCGCTGGCCGGCACAGGCGGCGACGGAATTCGTCCGCGACGGGGCCGGCAGCGCCTTCGACCCTGCGGTCGTCGACGCCTTCCTCGCCGCGGAGAGCGAGATCGTGGAGCTGCGCCAAGCCTTCCCGGACAGTGCGGCCGAGGAGCACGCCGCCAAATGCGACCGACCGTGAGATGCCGACGCCAGGGCACCCGGCCGCCGCCAGTGGTCCGGCGGGGGCCTCCTCCGTACCGCCCGCCGGACGAAGCCGCGCCCGGCGCCCCTCAGCCGGCTGCCGGCTTCTCGAAGTTCAGCGCATACCCGAGGCGCTTGCCGAAACAGGCCGCCTCGCGAAAGCCCGCCGCGGTGGCCAGCCGGGTCACCGCCCGGCGGCTCTGGAAGTGGGGATCGAAGATGATCTCGGTGACCGCAAGCCGGCCGCGCGGCTTGAGGGCGCGGAAGAGCTCCGCCAGGGCCGCCTCCCGTTGCGGGATCTCGCCCAGCACGGTGGCGAGCACCGCCCGCTCGAAGCAGCCCTCCTCCAGGGTTCCCTCGCCGAGGCCGGCGCGGACGAAACGGATGTTCTCCAGCCGCGCGGCGCGGGCCCTGGCCTCGGCCCGCTCGAGCATGCCGGCCTGGATGTCGAGCACCACCACCTGCCCCTCACCGCCCAGCGCGCGGGCCAGGGGCAGGGTCACCCGGCCCGGACCACGGCCCGCGTCGAGCACCGTCATGCCCGGCTGCAGCTCGAGCTGCTCGACGATCGCGGCCGAACGCGCGGTCCTGGACAGGGGATTCTCCAGTTCCACCAGCCAGCGCAGCCACACCGGGCAGGGAATGGAGTGGCGCCGCGCGCCGAAGCGCCAGGCCGAGCGCAATGTATCCGCCGCTCCCCATATGGATTTCCCGGGCGGATTGCCCTGGCCGCACGGGCCGTTGCCGATGCGACCATGCTGCCGCACGCGTCCCGGCCGCGACAGCCGTGCGCACGCCTAGGCGCCGCGCAGGCGGCCTATACTGTCGGCCACCCGGCGGAGAGAGGTACAGCGGCGTGCGCGAGATCCTCACCCTTGCCACCCACCAGCGCGAGGCGCTGGTCGACATCACCGCCCAAGTCGAGGAGGCGGTGCGGCGCAGCGGCATCCGCGACGGCCTGGCGGCGCTCTACGTCCAGGGCGCGACCGCGGCCGTGATGATCCAGGAGAATTGGGACGAAAGCGTGCAGACGGACGTGGTCACCCTGCTGCGCCAGCTGATTCCCCGCGGCGTCTGGCTGCACGACCGCCAGGACGGCAACGGCGATGCCCACCTCAAGGCCGGGCTGGTGGGCCCCTCGGAGAGCGTACCGATCATCGACGGCCGGCTGGGCCTCTCCCGTTGGCAGAACATCTTCCTTTGCGAATTCGACGGGCCCCGCAGCGAACGGCACGTGATCTGCACCCTGCTCGGCGCCTGAGCCGCGGCACCGCCGCTCAAAGCAGCGGCATCAGCGCCCCCAGCATGGCCCGCACCTTGTCCATGCCCACCTTCAGGTTCTGGTCGATCTCCTCCATGGTGATCTCCTGGAAACCGCCACGGCCGGCGGCCCAGTTGGCCACCACCGTACAGGCGGCGTAACACAGACCCATCTCCCGCGCCAGGGAGGTCTCGGGCATCCCGGTCATGCCCACCAGGTCGCAGCCGTCGCGCTCCAGGCGGTCGACCTCGGCCCGGCTCTCCAGGCGCGGCCCCTGGGTGGCGCCGTAAGTGCCGTTGTCGATGAAGTCGAGCTCGGCGTCGCGGCATGCCTGGATCACCAGCCCGCGCAGAGGCGCGCAGTAGGGGTCGGTGAAATCGATGTGGGTCACATGCTCCAGGTCCGCTTCAAACAGGGTGTGGGCGCGGCCATAGGTGTAGTCGATGATCTGGTCGGGGATGGCGATCTCGCCCGGCCCCATGTCCTCGCGGATGCCACCGACGGCGGCCACCGCCAGCACCTGCTCGACCCCCGCCTCCTTCAGCGCCCAGAGGTTGGCCCGGTAGTTCACCATGTGCGGCGGGATGGTGTGGCCGGAGCCGTGGCGTGGCAGGAACACCACCTCCTTGCCGGCGAGGGTGCCAAAGGTGAGCGGACCCGAGGGCTCGCCGAAGGGACTGTGCATGACCTGGCGCCCGGTGATCTCCAGCCCCTTCAGACTGGTCAGTCCGGTACCGCCGATGATCGCGAGTGCGGGCATTGCCTTGATCCTTCTCTTGGGAAGTCGGGAGTCATCCGCCGCGGCGCGGGGCGTAGCGGACGGAACGGCTAATCGGGCACGGCAAAGATGCCGGGTACGTTGCGCAGGTACTCCTTGTAGTCCATGCCGTAGCCGAAGACGTAGCGGTCCTCCACCTCCAGGCCGATGAACTCGGGACGGAAGCCCTCGGGCTTGCGGTCGTGACGTTTCTCCACCAGCACCGCGCTGAGCACCTCGCCCGCCCCCTCGGCGCGCAGGGCGGCGACGATGGCGGCGAGGGTGATGCCCTCGTCGAAGATGTCGTCCACCACCAGCAGCGTGCGCCCGGCCACCGACGTCCGCGGATGGGCGATCCAGTGCAACTCGCCGCCACGGGTCTCACCCTGGTAGCGGGTGGCGTGCAGGTAATCGAGTTCCAGCGGAAAGTCGAGCCGGGTCAGCAACTGGCCGGCGGTGACCACCGCCCCGTTGAGCACGCAGAGCAGCAGCGGGTTGGTGCCGCGCAGGCGCTCGGTGAGCTGCTCGGCCAGGCGATCGAGGGCCCGTTCCACCTGCTGCGCGCTGTAGAGGCAGTCGGCCTTGGCATAGACCTCCCAGGCCTGTTCGGGTGTCGTGGACATCGCGTCTTCCGTCGTTGTTGTGGTTCCCGGGGATTATATCGGGGCGGGGGAAAAGCAGTGAATGGTGAACAGTGGATAGTGAACAGTCGTTGCGCGCTTCGCGCAGCCTTCCGAAAGCCGTGCCGCCTGGCGGCACGCCACAACCCTTCACTATCCACTGTTCACTATTCACTTGACCCGATACAGGTGTGCGGCGCAGCCGGCGCGGCAGTCGCTGGCGCCGAAGCCCGGCACCGGCACCCGCACGCCACGGCGTGCGGCCAGCTCGGCCGCAAGGCGGCACTCCTCGCCACCGGGGATCGCCTCGGCGCGCAGCACCCGGCAGGCGGGCGAAGTCAGCAGGTAGTCGACGTGCCAGTGCAGCTTGCCCTGCTTCTCCTCGGCCAGGCGGCGGTGGCGCGCGACCCGCTTGGACAGCGCGCGCTTGGCACTGCCCACGTAGACGTAGCGTCCGGGGGCGAAACGGAAAC
Organism: uncultured Gammaproteobacteria bacterium; assembly: GCA_964567315.1. Classification (GTDB taxonomy): domain Bacteria; phylum Pseudomonadota; class Gammaproteobacteria; order CAZMMH01; family CAZMMH01; genus CAZMMH01. The sequence continues at coordinate 263 of CAZMMH010000019.1, read as the reverse complement.
GGCCCAGCCTTCCGACCCGCAGCTCGACCTCACGCTCCAGGTGCAGGGTCAGGCGGTAGGCACCGGAGTCCTCGGCCACCTCAGGCCGGCTCGCGGATCGGCGTCAGCGGGCGGCTGCCCTCCTCCAGGCGCAGCCCCTCCGGGAGGTGCACGGTGGAGGTGGGGAAGGCCACCTCGGCGCCGTGGCCGATGACCACCGCGTAGATCCTCAGCAGCACGTCCTGCTTCACCTCGTGGTAGTGGATCCAGTTGGTGGTCTTGGT
>CAZMMH010000018.1:0-15892 GCA_964567315.1 uncultured Gammaproteobacteria bacterium | reverse complement strand
CCCTTGGCGAGGAATTCGTCGTAGCGCATGTAGTGCGATCCGTCGCAGGAGAAGGTCAGGCTGACCATGCCGTTGAAGATGTTGATGGAGGCGGTGCGCAGGTAGATGGTGGTGTCGACCAGGCGTAGCGCGCGCATGGCGTCCAGAAGGAGGGCGATGTCGCCTTTCGGGATGACGGCGTCGTCTGGATACGGTTGCGACGGATAGACCAGACAGATATCCGGGTCCTTGAGCACTTCCTGATCAAGGATGCGAAAGCGCAGTGGATCGTCGACGGTCCAGATGGTGGCCTGGCTGCTCGAGAAGTGGATCTGGGACTGGAAGATGCCACGCTCGGTGAGCAGCTCGACCAGGATCGACAGGGCGATCTCCATATTGCGGTCCAACGGGCTTTCGCTTCGGGTCTGCTGGAACAGGCCGCCGCGGATCGCCGGGTCGCCCTTTACCTGGCGCCAGTTGTCGGGCTCGTGGTAGAGGGCGGAGGTGACCGGCAGGCCGCGCAGGTCGAAGTCGGCGCCCAGGTAGCCCAGGGTGCCTACCTCCGACACGATCACCTGCAACGCGGTCAGGGAGGGCCGGTGGCTTGCCAAACCGATATACGCATCCGACAGCAGAAAGCCCCACGGAGGAATCGGCTCCTGCATATAGGGCCGCTCGGTATGGCTGCGCTGGTGGTGGCCGGTCCGCAGTCCGGCCTGGTCGATGCTGTCGCTGATCTGGGTGGAGTCGTTGCCGACCACATACAGGTAGGTGCAATACGGAATGCTCGAAAAGCCTTCGAGCAGGATTGCGTTCATCCGTTCGCGCTCGTTCCAGGCCGGCACGCATTTGTTGGCCAGCAGGGCGATCGGTTCCCTGAGCATCCTCGCCAGTTCTTCACGCTGGCGGAAGATGCTGTCCTTCCACGAGGGTTCGATGTCGATGTCGGGAATCGATCGCGTTGCCGCGGGGAGCGGTTGGCTGTCGGCGTTCATACGGAGTGTGGCTCGACGGAATGTCGGCCAGAATCCCTGGTCCTGACGTGCTTAGCCGCCACGGTCGTCGTCATCGGTCGGGGGGAACGGCAGGTGTTCGTTGGGATGGTCGAGCGGCATTGCGAGATACGCCTTGCGGGTCGCATCGGATTCGAAATAGACGGTCAGATCTCCATCCTCGAGTGACGGATGGGAAGTGATGTCGTCGATATCGCCGCCGGTCATGGGATCGATGGTGTTGATGCGATGCTGCGGTATATGCAGTCGATGACTCTGGGTCTGGTCGCGCGCCAGCGGATCGGACCCGACCCAATTCAGATATTCGAACTTGATTGCGGGTGCATTCTGGGAACGTGACGGTGTCGTCATGGCGATCTCCTCTGCCCCACCGCCTGCCGCGACCCGGGCGACGCGAGATGCGCCGCACCCCGCGGGAGTTGCATCCTATGACGGCTGCGCCGGTTGCCGGCGCGGAGGATGGGCGATGTGTGGATGCACTGTAGGCCTTATCTGAGTAAATAGCTCATCATTTGTTTCGATGTGGTGCAGCCGCCGCAGCGGGTAAGGCGAGCGTCCGAATGAGGCGAAGTGAATCGCTCCGGATGTCGCGAAAAACGGCGGCGCTGCAGCTTGGTTGCTGTGTAGAGGTGAGCGTAGGCCTCGCATTCCGATGGGTGTCAGGCGAGTCCGGCAAAACACGCGGCGTAGGCCGCTGAGGAAGACGGATGACGGTTCAGGGGCGAACAGATGAAAACCCGCCAGGCCAAGGCCGGCGGGTTTTTCTTTGGTATCGGATTGACTGAGGTAACATCCAAGTTGCGATCAATAAGACGAGTCGCTGGCTGGCGAATGGCAGGCCGGTAAGGCGATGCTGCGGGATTACGTCAATGCCACGATTGGGTTTGAAGAATTGGCGGCCGAGTTGGGGAAGTCGAGCAAGAGCCTGCAGCGGATGTTGAGCACTGGGGGGAATCCTGCGGCGGAGAACCTGTTGGGGATTTTGCGGGTTCTGCAGCAGAGGGAAGCGGTCAGGGTGCGGGTGAAGCTGTTGCGGAAAGTGGCGTGAGGGTTTGGGCCAAAGGACAAGAGCTGACCTTATGGCTCCGAAAAGGATACTGACCCGCTACTGGATGTGGAATAAGGGAGATGACCGGTGAAGAGCAGACTCTACCTGACAGGCTGTTTGTTGTGCCTGCTATGTGCGAATTTGAGCCATGCCGCCGAGGTTGCCGGCTATGTGACGATAAACGCCGCAACCAAGGTGTACAACAATTCTGACCCGACTGCGACTGTGCAGACCACCCTTGGCGTCGGCGAGACCATTGTTCCGGTTGCCCAGGGCCCGCGAGCTCATGGCTGGCTGCACGCCACCTACCATACCGTTGTTTATGGCAGCTTCCTGTCGCTTGGCACGAAGGTCGAGAGGAACGGTTGGTTTCGTGCGCGCGATGTGATTCGCCCGGAGCAGATGCCGAGATTGGTGCCGCTGCACGAAAAGGCGTGGAAGCCCACGTATCTATGTATGATGATGACGACGCCAGAAGGCATCCTATACACACAGGAATTTCAGTTTTCGTCGGACGGAAGCATCCGCTCATGGATTTCCGCGGTGGCGCCTGACGGACGAACCAAGCAGCTAGCCCAGCAGGGTCAGGCCTTCCTGGCGGGAAACCTGCTGAAACTGGTGTATGGCGACGCTGCCGCGCACAACTCGCAGGAAATCTATTTCGGCTACAGACCGACGGAAGGACGAATTTACGATCTCGCCAGCGCGCTGGAACGAGAAGTGAACAAAATCTCCGTATTCCAAATCGCCGGTAAGCAATCTCTCGGCGATAGCCAGGACGCGAAAATCCGGTGCACGCACAGAAACAGGTAGGACACCCACCACAACGCTTCTGTAGCTACGGCATTTTGCGCCCAAGCGCCCGGTTTCGCCCGGCGGACTTTGCCCGGTAGAGTTGTTCGTCGGCGAGCCTGACCATTTCCTCCGGGAGCAGCCGTTCGTCGCAGGTCTTCATGCTCATGACCCCGAGGGAAAGGGTGGCCCAGTCGGCGGCGCTCGATGCGTCGTGCGGATGCTGACGACGATGGGGTCTTCCTCGACCACTCCATCGCGGATTTCACCGGCGGGGGAGGTGCCGATGAGCGGGACGCCGGGGAAAACCGCTTGGAGGTCACCCTGAAGGGCCCGGATCCGGTCCTGGTCGAGGATGCCCGAGAAGACCTGGATAAACGCATGATCCGGCGTGTCGGGCGGGAGACTGTTGCGTGGACGAGATCGTCCCGGTGGCGTTAAAGCACGTTGACGCCCTCGACCAGCGTTCGTCCTGCCGTTGCCGGATTGTTGGATTTTGCGGACCAGCATACTTAATTGCCCGGCCCCCTGATGAACTGGCCCGGTGGTTGCCGGCCTGCGCAAGCGGCCGGTGCGGGGCCGGTGCCGCCCGTTGCTGCGGCACCGGTGCGGGCGGGATCAGCGGACCGGTTTGAGGAAGCGCGTTTCGATCGCGCTGATGTCGCGGATACGGAGCAAGGCGTCGAAGAAGTCTTTGCGCTCCAGCTTTTCCAGATGCAGCAGGTTGCCGTTGACCGCCTTGACGGTGCCGGTGAGAGTGTCGCCGGACAGCAGGTGGACGGTGACCCGCTTGCCGACCAGCGTTTGCAGATTTTGCGCCAACGTGTGCCCCACGTTGTAATCGACGCCGGCCAGCCTTTCGGTCTTCATTTCCGCCTGTGCCGGAAGGGCCAGGGCCATGGCGAAGCCTACGGCCAGTACGGAGGCTGCCAGAGACTGTTTCAGTTCCATTTCGTTCTCCCCCCTGCGTTGATTCGGTCGAATCAATATCCCCGCCAAGCATAGCAGGGGCGTGGAAACGTGGATGTTTGGGGGCAGACCACAATAGACAGGACACCCGCCATAAGGACGGGAGGGGTGCGGCTATTGCCTGGCGCGGTGTGCGGCCAGCTTCCGGAGGTAGTGCGTTCCCCACTTTTCCAGTTCGTTCAGGACAGGTTGCAGGGTGCGGCCGAAGTCGGTGAGGTCGTATTCGACCCGCGGTGGCACCTCGGCGTAGACGGTGCGCTGTACGATTCCGTCCGCCTCCAGTTCCCGCAGCTGTTTGGTCAGCATCCGTTGGGTGATGTTGGGCACGAGTCTGCGCAGTTCGTTGAAGCGCTTGGTCGACTCCAGGTGGTAAAGGATGACGCCCTTCCATTTGCCGCCAATCGCTTCGATGGCCGCCTCCACAGCACAGTTGAACATGCCGCTTGGGTCTTTCGGCTTCATATGCAGGTTTCCATTAGTATCCTTCGTGTAAGTATGTCACAGCACGGTGCGTACTTGTCATCTTGATCCTGGCAAGCATAATCGGGTCTTCGCCGTCCTGACCAAGGAGAAGAGAGGGATATGACGCACGCAATTATTGAAGACCTGCAGTGGCGCTACACCACGAAACGCTACGACAAGACCAGAAAGGTGTCGCCGGATGACCTGGACGTGTTGCTGGAGGCAATCCGCCTTTCGGCTTCCTCGATCAACTCGCAGCCATGGAAGTTCATCGTGGTGGAGAGTGACGAGGCAAGGCAGCGCGTGTATCGCGCCATCGCCGGGAACTACCAGTTCAACGCGCCGGCCGTGCTCGACAGTTCGCATATCATTCTGTTTGCCCACAATCCCCGCTACAACCGGGAAGACTACGCCGAGGTGGTGGATGATGGCATAGCCGATGGCCGTACCAAGGCGGACCAGCGAGAGGCGGCGTTCGGCGCCTTTGTCTTCGCCGAGATGAACACGGACGAGGCAGGGGACAACGGCATCTGGACCCGTGCGCAGCTCTACCTGGCGTTGGGCAATGCCCTGCACACGCTGGCGCGGCTACGCATCGACTCGACGCCGATGGAGGGTTTGGACAGTGACCTGCTCGGCAAGGAGTTCGCAAACGAGTTGGGCGGTTACCGTTGCGAGGTCGCCCTGGCCATTGGCTATCGCGACCCGCAGGAGGACTACAACGCGAAACTGCCCAAGTCGCGACGTCGGGCCGAGCGAGTTTTCGTGCGAGTGTGACCGCGTCGCGAGCGGGGGCTAACGCCAAATGGCGGGAGCCCCGGGGAGGGCAGAAATCGAAGCAGGGGGTGGCGGCACTCGAACGAGGAATGCCTCTGCCCCCGTGGTGACGGAACGGGCGCCGGCGTCTGGGTTTTGGCCGGCGGGCGGGACAGAAGGGGCGGATCGAGTAAACTCTCCCCGGAACGCATTCCCGACAATTCTGCGCCGGAACCAACAACAATATGCAGCCGAAGATTCCGACCACACGCATTGCCTTCGCCAGCTTCATCGGCACCGCCATCGAGTTTTACGACTTCTACATCTACGGCCTCGCCGTGGCGATGGTGATCGGGCCCCTGTTCTTCCCGCTCCAGGACCCGGCGGTGCAGACGCTCAATGCCTTCCTCACCTTTGGTCTCGCCTTTCTGGCGCGTCCATTCGGTTCGCTTCTGTTCGGCCATTTCGGCGACAGGATCGGCAGGAAAACCACCCTGGTTGCATCCCTGCTCGTCATGGGCTGTTCGACGCTTCTGGTCGGGGCGCTTCCGACATACGAACAGGCGGGCTGGTACGCGCCGTTGCTCCTTTGCCTGTTGCGCTTCGGTCAGGGCATCGGGCTGGGCGGGGAGTGGGGCGGCGCCGCGTTGCTGGCCGCGGAATATGCCCCGGAGGGCAAGCGGGGCTGGTTCGGCATGTTTCCGCAGCTCGGGCCGTCGGTTGGATACCTGTTTGCCGTGGGCGGCTTCATGCTGCTGTCGGCGCTGCTCGACGACGCGCAATTCCGGGCCTGGGGGTGGCGCATCCCGTTTCTGGCCAGCGCGGTGCTGATCGTGATCGGCCTCTACGTGCGGCTCAAGCTTGCGGAGACGCCGGTGTTCGCCAGGGCGGTTCAGTCGCATCAACCCGCTCGGTTGCCGCTGGCAGAGTTGCTGGCGCATCACGCTGTGCCGGTGATCCTCGGCGCACTGTCGATCGTGGTTTGCTACGCGCTGTTCTACATCACCACCGTGTTCACGCTCAGCTATGGCGTCGGCACGCTGCACATTGCGAAGTCGCAATTCCTCGGCATGCTGTGCTTCGCGATCGTGTTCATGGCCGCCGCCACGCCCCTCGCCGCCATTGCGGGCGACCGCTACGGCCGCCGGCCGGTGCTGATCGCGGCGGGCGCGGCCGCGCTGCTGTCCGGCTTCCTGTTCGAGCCCATGCTGAACAGCAACTCGCTGCCGACAATCACGGCCTTCCTGTGTATCGAGCTGTTCCTCATGGGGGCGACCTATGCACCGATGGCGGCACTCCTGCCGGAACTGTTCCCGACCCGGGTGCGCTATACCGGTGCCGGCGCGGCCTACAACCTCGGCGGGATCCTGGGGGCGTCGCTTGCGCCGTACATCGCGCAGAAACTGGTGCAGCACGGCGGCATTGCCTGGGTCGGCGGCTATGTCTCGGTGGCCGCCGCGATCAGCCTGCTGGCCGTGTTGCTGATGAAAGAGACCCGTGCCAAGGCGCTGGCCTGAAGGCGGGGCCGCCCGGGCAAGAGGGCAGGGCCCTCGATTCGGGCCTGAATTCACAACGTCTGAATCGCGGTTCGGATAACATTGCCCGGCATGAGGTTCCTCTTCTTTCCCGCCAGGTTTCTTCGGCCGGTTCTCATCCTGCTGGTGCTGGCGTGTTCGCCGGCCGCGGCAAAGACACTCCTGTTGCCCCGCAACAATCTGGCACCGGGGGAACTGGCGGTCATAGTCAACGACAGTGACCGACTGAGCCAACGGATAGCCGCCTATTACCAAAAGCGGCGCGACATTCCGGAAAAGAACATCATCCACGTGCGTTTTCGACCGAATCAGCGAGGCCTCGCCAAACGCACCTTCGAACGCCTATACAAGATCGTCAAGGCCAAGACACCCGGCGATGTTCAAGCCTATCTCCTCACGTGGGCGAGGCCCTACCGGGTCGGGTGCATGTCGATCACCATGGCCTTCGCCACGGGCTACGCCGAAAGCTATTGCCCCAGGAAGATTCCAGACAGACCCTGCGGAATCACCAAGCGAAGCCCGTATTTCGCCTCCTTCAGCCGTCACCCGGCCCAGGATTTCAGGCTGCGGCCTAGCATGCTGCTTGCCGCGATGGACTTTGCAGATGCGAAGCGACTGATCGACCGCGGCGTACGAAGTGACGCTAGCCTCCCACGGGGCAGGGCATACCTGCTGTCCACTTCCGACCGGGCGCGAAACGTCAGGGCCGCCGAATTTCCCGCGGACAAGAAGGCGTTGCACACACTGATCCCGATAGAGGTGCTGAAACGGAATTTCATCAGGGGCAGGCGGGACGTGATGTTCTATTTCACGGGCGAGGCCCGTGTTCCCTATCTCAATACCCTTGGGTTCCTGCCTGGGGCGGTCGCGGACCACCTGACCTCCTCTGGCGGCCAGATGAAAGCGAGGGGCGGCCCGGGTCAGATGAGCAGCCTCAGGTGGCTGGAGGCGGGCGCAACGGGAAGCTACGGCACCGTCTTCGAGCCCTGCAACTTCCGGGCGAAGTTTCCGGACCCCGGCGTGATGATGTACTTCTATCTGCGTGGGGAGAGCCTGATCGAGGCGTATTGGAAAAGTGTTGCAAGGCCCAGTGAAGGGCTGTTCATTGGCGAGCCGCTGGCCAAGCCTTTCGCCCTCGGTCGAATCGAGTTCAAGGGCAATGCCGTGGATCTCCCGTTGAATCGACTGTCGCCGGGGCGATACACGCTCGAGGCGGCCCACTATCCGGTGGGGCCATACACGCCTACCGGCAGAACGATCACCGTGCGCAAGGCGATTGGAGAGCGGCCGCTGGAGGGGTTGGTTGGCAATTACTACCGCCTGAGACGGGTGGCCTTGCCACGAAATGGACGAATGCCAAACGGCGCTTTCCTCGCGCCGATGCATTGACCTTCCAGGGAAGGGCTACTGCCCCGCCCATTAATCGGTGTTCCATGAAATACAGACGCTGGATTATCGAGGCCGCTATTCTCATCCTGGTGCTGTTGGGGGTGAGTCTGTGGCAGGGGCGTCATCTGGTCAGTGGCGCGGCGCCGGCCTTTGCCGCCGCGACCATCGAGGGCACGAAGTTTACGCTTGCCGCGAGCGACAAGCCGACGCTGGTGTATTTCTGGGCAAGTTGGTGCCCGGTCTGCAAGCTGACCAGTCCCAACGTGGCGGCAGTGGCGCGTGATTATCGCGTGGTGGCGGTGGCGATGCAGTCGGGTGACGCGAAAGAAATCAAACACTATCTGGCGGCGCATGAGCTGGCGCTGCCGGTCGTGGTGGCCGACGAAAAAGGGGCGCTTGCGGCGCGCTGGGGCGTCAACGCCACGCCGGCGAGTTTCATTGTCGACGGTCAGGGCAGGATTCGTTTTGCCACGCTTGGCTACATCAGCACATGGGGCCTGCGCGTGCGCCTGTGGCTCGCCTCGGTGTGAAAAGATAGGGGCGCGCGGACCCCTGTTTTTCCCAGCGAGCGAAGTGAGGTAGCGGCGCGCCGGCTGCTGGATTGCCGGCCGGCGCGCGCTGAGCCTCAGACGTGGATTTCCTTGAGCCAGAAGTCGTGCTGGTTGCAGGTGCTGGTGATGAAGACCTTGCCCTTGTAGCCCATCGGCAGCTTGTGCTCCGAGACGGGCTTGTCCTTCGGGGTGAAGGTCTGGCGGCTGAGGAACCTGCCCCCGTCGAGTACCACCGTGTGGCTGACGATGTAATGCCCTTCGCTCATCGGGTGCGGCGTCGAGATCTTGAGCATGCCGCCCATGACTTCGGTTTTGGGAACGTGCAGCTTTTTCACCCCGACCCAATGGGCGGGATCTTCGGCGGTAAACACGAGGTCGGGCATCTTGTTTGCCGCGCGCATCGAGGTGGCGTAGCTGACGGCGGGCAGGGCGGCGGCGGCAGTGCCGACGAGGCCCCCCAGGGCGATGAAATTGCGTCGGTTCATGGTGAATATCTCCCTCAAGGTTTGGTCGTCCGGTCCCTCACGCGGCGGGATTCTCGCGGTAGGCGGCGCGTACATGGCGCCGCACTGCCGCACGTCCACGCGCGGTGAGTGCGTTTAACTCAAGACATTCATCGGGTGTTTTGCACCGAATCCTGCGGTGGCAGGAACAGCCTGCGAACAGGTACCCACAAATGTCTCCGCGCCATAATGCGGGTTGAAACTTATCCCTTCCTGAAAAACCGGCGATGGATGGGAGACTATAAATGGACCACAAATCATAAGGATAAGTGCCCATGGTCCACGCCACACAATGAATTCACCACGTCGTCGAAACCACGGCTTGACCTTGCAGGCAGGGGCGCCGCCGGGCACCGGTTGTTTCCGTGGGTGAATCGAGTGGGTTGTCTGGCAGGCGCGCCGCGGAGGTCGAATCGGTGAGCCCCTGCAAATCATTCGCATTTGTGGCCGGGCGTTTTCTCCATGAGCGGACGCTCATTGCTTTAAGAAGTGTGATCTGTCCGCAATAATTAGGTGAATCCAACACTCAGCGTATTCACGACGATGCCAACTACCGTCAAGGACGCTGCAGAGGCCATTTTCCACGCCCACGGCATTACCAAGATCTACGACATGGGCGAGGTCAAGGTGACCGCGCTGCGCGGTGTCGACCTGGAACTCTATCAGGGCGAGTTCGTGGTCCTGCTCGGCCCTTCCGGCAGCGGCAAATCGACGCTGTTGAACATCCTCGGCGGGCTCGATACCCCCACCAGTGGCATGGTGCGCTACCACGATCACGACCTCAGCGTGTACGACGACACCGCGCTGACCACCTATCGCCGCGAGCACGTCGGCTTCGTCTTCCAGTTCTACAACCTGATCCCCAGCCTGACGGCGCGGGAGAATGTCGCGCTGGTGACCGAGATCGCCGCCAACCCGATGTCTCCCGAGGAGGCGCTGGGGTTGGTCGGACTGCAGGAACGCATGGACCATTTTCCGGCACAGCTCTCGGGCGGTGAGCAGCAGCGGGTGGCCATCGCCCGTGCCGTGGCCAAGCGCCCGGCGGTGTTGCTGTGCGACGAACCCACCGGCGCGCTGGACGTGAATACCGGCGTGCTGGTGCTGGAGGTGATCGAACGCATCAATCGCGAGCTGGGCACCACCACTGCGGTGATCACCCACAACGCGGCCATCGCCGCAATGGCCGACCGGGTGATCCACCTCAGCGGCGGGCAGATCGGCGAGATCGAGATCAACGCCAGCCGGCTCAGCCCCCAGGAGATCAGTTGGTGAACATGCGCGCCCTGGACCGCAAGATGTGGCGCGACCTCTGGCACCTCAGGGGGCAGGCCCTGGCCATCGGCCTGGTCATCACCTGCGGCGTCGCCACCTACATCATGTTCCTCAGCACGCTCGACACCCTGCGCCTGACCCGGGCCAGCTTCTACCAGGACTACCGCTTCGCCCAGGTGTTCAGCCGGCTGAAGCGCGCACCGGAAAGCCTGCGCCGGCGCATTCTCGACATTCCCGGGGTGGCGGAGGTGGAAACGCGGGTCGTTGCCGGTGTCACTCTGGACATCGCGGGCTTCGACGAGCCGGTGAACGCCAAGCTGATCTCGATCCCCGATGGCGGTGAGCCACCGCTCAACAATCTTTACCTGCGCCAGGGCAGGCTGGTGAGCCCGACCCACCACGACGAGGTCGTCGTCAGCGAGGCCTTCGCCGACGCCCACGGCTTCGTGCCCGGCGACAAGCTCGCCGCCATCATCAACGGCAAGCGCAAGCGGCTCACCATCGTCGGCATCGCCACCTCGCCCGAATATATCTACCAATTGCGGCCCGGCAGCGCGTGGCCCGACTACGAGCGCTACGCCATTCTCTGGATGGGACGCAAAGCGGTCGGCAATGCCTTCGACATGCAGGGCGCGTTCAACGACGTCACCCTGACGCTCGGCGACACCGGCCGGCTGGAGAATGTCATCGACCGGCTCGACGAGTTGCTGCGCCCCTACGGCGGCTTCGGTGCCTACAGCCGCGACGACCAGCTCTCCAACAAATTTCTCAGCGAAGAATTCGACCAGATCGAGCGCAACGCCGCGATGTTTCCGCTGATCTTTCTCGGCATCGCCGTGTTCCTGCTCAACGTGGTCATCAACCGTCTGATCGCCACCCAACGGGAGCAGATCGCCAGCCTCAAGGCCTTCGGCTACGGCAACCGCGCCGTGGCCTGGCACTACCTGAAGCTGGTGATGGTCATCGTCATGCTCGGGGTGCTGGCCGGGGTCGCCCTGGGTGCCTGGCTGGGCAAGGGGATGAGCGAAATTTACATGGAGTTTTTCCGCTTCCCCTATCTGCTGTTCGAACTGCACCCCGGCGTGGTCATCAGCGCCGTGCTGAGCAATGCCGCGGCCGCCGTCCTCGGCACCCTGTTCGCGGTGCGCGCCGCGGCCGCGCTCAAGCCCGCCGAGGCGATGCGCCCGGCGGCGCCGACGGTCTATCGCCAGACCTGGCTCGAGCGCCTGGGACTGGGGAGGTTTCTCGCCCAGCCCAGCCGCATGATCCTGCGCCATATCGAGCGGCGGCCCTTCAAGTCGCTGCTGACCGTGATCGGCATCGCCTTTGCCTGCGGCATCAACATGACCGGTCAGTTCCAGCGGGACACTGTCAGCTACATGATGGCCATCCACTACGGCCTGGCCCAGCGCCAGGACCTCACCATCGGCTTCACCGATCCCACTTCGCTGCGGGCGTTGCACAACCTGCAACGGCTGCCGGGCGTCGAGCGGGTGGAGCCGTTTCGCATCGTGCCGGTGCGGCTGCAACACGGGCACCTCAGCCACCGCACCGCCATCCTCGGGATCCGCCCCGAGGCCGACCTGCGCCGCCTGCTGGACAACGACCTGCGCCCGGTGAGACTGCCGCGCGCGGGTATCGTGCTGACCGATTTCCTCGGTGGAATGCTCGGCGTCAAGGCGGGCGACACGGTCACGGTCGAGATTCTGGAAGGCAACCGGCCGTTGAAGCGGGTGCCCGTAGTGGCACTGGTCAAGGAGTATCTCGGCGTCATGGGCTATATGGACATCGATGCCCTCAACCGCCTGCTGAAAGAGGGCCATGCCATCAGCGGCGCCTATCTCAGTATCGATTCGGCCCACGCCGGGTCCGTGTTCCGTGCGCTCAAGGAGACGCCGAGGGTGGCCAGCACCGGCCAACGTCAGCTCGAGATCGACAACTTCAACAAGACCATGGACAAGACCATGATCTTCATCACCACCATTGCCACGGTGTTTGCCGTCATCATCAGTTTCGGCGTGATCTACAACAGCGCCCGCATCGCCCTAACCGAGCGCGGCCGCGAGCTGGCCAGCCTGCGCGTGCTCGGGTTCACCCGCGCGGAAATCGCCTACATCCTGCTCGGCGAACTGGCCCTGTTGACCCTGGTGGCGATCCCCATCGGCTGGGGTGTGGGTTACGGGCTGTGCAACGCGATCGCGGTCAACCTGCAGTCGGAGCTGTACCGCGTGCCGACCATCATCCGCAGCAGCACCTACGCCTTTGCGACCACCGTGGTGCTGATCTCGGCGCTCGCCTCGGGCCTGCTCGTGCGGCGGCAGCTGGACAGGCTGGACCTCATCGGCGTATTGAAGACCAAGGAGTAAGACATGCACTGGCGCAAAATTATCGGCTTGGCCGCGGCGGCGGCCGTTGTCCTTGCCCTTCTGGTCTATGGCTTCCGGCCGGCGCCGGTATGGGTCGATGTCGCCGCCGTGGTACGCGGTCCGCTTAGCGTGACCATCGAGGAGGAGGGCAAGACCCGGGTCACCGACCGCTACATCATCTCCTCGCCGGTGGCCGCCTATGCCCGTCGCATCGATCTCGAGGTCGGCGACAAGATCACGCGGGGCCAGGCGCTGCTGCAACTCGAACCCCTACCTTCCGCGGTGCTCGACCCGCGCAGCCGCGCGGCCGCCGAGGCACGGATCGAGGCCGCCAAAGCCACCTTCAAAGCCAACCGGGGAAAAGCCGCCGCCGCCCAGGCGGAGGCCGAGTTGGCACAACGCAGCTACCGGCGCATCGCCGGTCTGTGCAAGGTGCAGTGCGCCTCGAAGGAGGAGGAGGACAAGGCGCTCACCAGGCTGCGCAGCAGCGAGGCGCAGCTGCAGTCCGCACAGTTCGCCGTGGACGTCGCCCGCCACGAACTCCACGCTGCGGAGACCGCGCTGTCCTATGCCGGGAGCACCGGCAGCGAACGGCAGCTCAGCGTCCACTCGCCGATCAACGGCCAGGTGCTGAAGGTCATGCGCGAGAGCGAAGGCGTGGTCGCTGCCGGCGCGCCGCTGCTCGAGGTCGGCGACCCGCGGCAGTTGGAGGTGGAGGTCGATGTGCTCTCTTCCGACGCCGTCAAGCTCGCGCCGGGAACCAAGGTGGTGTTCGAACGCTGGGGCGGCAAGCAGGATCTCGAGGGGCATGTACGCACCGTCGAACCGGTCGGCTTCACCAAGGTCTCCGCCCTGGGCGTGGAGGAGCAGCGTGTGCTGGTCATCGCCGATCTCGACTCCGCGCGGCAGCTGTGGCAGCGCCTCGGCGACGGTTACCGCCTCGAGGCACGCTTCATTCTCTGGCACGGGGACAACGTACTCACCATTCCTGCCAGTGCCCTGTTCCGCCGCGGCGACGGCTGGGCCGTGTTCGTGGTCGACGATGGCAGGGCGCGTCGCGTCGCCGTCAAAGTCGGGCAACGCAACGGCCTGAAGGCGCAGGTTCTTGCCGGCTTACAGGAAGGGCAACGAGTGGTCACCCACCCAAGCGAGGCAGTGGAGGATGGGGTGCGGGTCCAAATACGTTGATCCTGTTCGGGTCCGCCCGGCAGATCCGGACGGGCGGCGCTGACGACCCGTGGGATGATTCGACAATACACGAGAACGGATTGGCGGCCCGGCGGTGGGTTGCGCGGGTGGGAGTGTCTCCCGGGAGGGCCAAGCCAAGTGGCGGCAACTGGAAAAGTAAATTATCCGCAAAAAACCCGCGTGAAGAATATGGACACCGGCGCCAGGAATCCCGCGCTTTGAATAAGTGAACTGCTGCAGTATCTCCTATCTATTTTCCTATATATTTTGCGGATAATGGGTTATGACCCTTTTCGCGCTATCAATGTGCGTCTTGACGTCGACATTGCACTATTGTTCGATCGGTTTAACACATGCAGTGATTTAATTGCGCACACCACTGCTGCCGTAGCCGCAAGAAAGGCTCAAGGCGAACACTGGTTATTACGCTGCGCAATCGCGAAGCACACTCCCATTTATCTTCGTTGTCTTGGTGCGTTGCGCAAGCGCGAAGCGAATTGTTATTGCCTAATGTATTGTCCACAAATCTGTTGCGTTTATAAGTGTATTATAACTTAGTGAGATATATAAGGTTTTGCCTGAAAGGTGTTTCTCATTAGCTTTATTAATCGGTTAATCGAAAACTTTATCGATTATTTTCGGAACAAAGATAAATTCCTGACGGTCCGTGTAAAGGATTGTCTGCGTTATGCCCACGGTAGCCGAGCGTTGCGCCGGTAACGGGCCGAACATTTCAATAACCGGGTTCTACGGGAGATTGTCGTGAGTAACAGCCACTGGGCTCTGTTGAATCCAATGGGGCCGATCGGTGCCGACGAAAGGCAGCTGATCCTCACCGCCTTCGGAATCATGTTGCTGGTAGTGATACCGGTCATCGTGATGACCTTCTGGTTCGCCTGGCGCTACCGGGCCTCCAATAGCGACGCAACGTATGCCCCCCGATGGGAAAACTCGCACAAAATCGAAGCGGTCGTATGGGCCGTGCCGGCCATCATCGTTGCGTTCCTCAGCGTGCTCGTCTGGCGCTCCTCGCATGAGCTGAACCCGTACAAACCCATCGCCTCGAAGGTCAAGCCGGTCCAGGTCGAGGCCGTCTCGATGGACTGGAAATGGCTCTTCATCTACCCGCAGCTGGGCATCGCCTCGGTCAACAAGCTGGTGTTCCCGACCAACGTGCCGGTGAGCTTCCGCATCACCTCCGACACGGTGATGACCTCCTTCTTCATTCCGCAGTTGGGCAGCCAGATCTATGCCATGGCGGGCATGCAGACCAGGCTGAACCTGCTGGCGGACAAGGCGGGGACCTACCGCGGCATGAATTCGCAATTCAGCGGCGATGGCTTCTCGGGCATGCATTTCAATGCGGTCGCCACCTCTGCAAAAGGCTTCCAGGACTGGGTCAGGCAGGTAAGGCGCTCACACACCACGCTCGACCAGGCCGGCATCAAGAAACTCGAAAAGCGTTCCACGAACGCGCCGGTCCAGTACTTCGCCACGGTCCAGCCCGGGCTGTTCGGGTCGATCATCCGGAAATACATGCCCAGCATGGCGCCCAAGGCGACGGCGGCGAAGCAGGGCAGGGGCAAGGCACCCGGAAATACCTGACGAGACAGTTTTGACGTAATCGGGAGAGAAAGCCGTGGAATCTGCACTGTTTGGCAAGCTGAGCTGGTCGGCGATACCGTTTGGCAATCACATCGTGATGGACACCGTCGCCGTTGTGGCGCTGCTCGGCATCGCCTTGCTGGGCTGGGTCACCTACGCCGGGCGTTGGGGCTATCTCTGGAAGGAGTGGTTCACCAGCGTCGACCACAAGAAGATCGGTGTCATGTACATCATCCTGGCCGGCGTCATGCTGCTGCGCGGTTTCGCGGATGCGATCATGATGCGGACCCAGCAGGCGATGGCCTTCGGTCCCTCGCACGGCTACCTGCCCCCCGAACACTTCGACCAGATCTTCAGCGCCCACGGCACGATCATGATCATCTTCGTGGCGATGCCCTTCTTCATCGGTCTGATGAACGTCGTGGTGCCGCAGCAGATCGGCGCCCGCGACGTGGCCTTCCCCT
>CAZMMH010000017.1:0-15911 GCA_964567315.1 uncultured Gammaproteobacteria bacterium | reverse complement strand
CCAGGAAGAGTTCGGAAAGGGCGGGATCCTTCTCCTGGCAGTCGGCCAGCTTTCCGGGCAGGCCGGCCACGTCGAGCGCGCCCTTGCGACGGGTCATCTCGCGCGCCTTGCGGGCAGCCTCGCGGGCGCGCGCAGCCTCGACGATCTTGGAGGTGATCGACTTGGCGTCGGTCGGGCTCTCCAACAGAAACTCCTGGAACTTCTCCGCTATCACCGACTCGACCGCACTCTTGACCTCGGAAGAGACCAGCTTGTCCTTGGTCTGGGAGGAAAACTTGGGATCCGGTACTTTCACGGAAAGGACGGAGACCAGGCCCTCGCGGGCATCATCACCGGTGGTGGCAACCTTGGCCTTCTTGGCGATGCCCTCCCCCTCCATGTACTGGTTCAGGGTCCGGGTCAGGGCGGTGCGGAAGCCCGCCAGGTGGGTGCCGCCGTCACGCTGGGGAATGTTGTTGGTAAAGCAGAAGATGTTCTCCTGATAAGAGTCGTTCCACTGCATCGCCACCTCGACCACGATACCGTCGCGCTCCCCCTGGAAGTGGAAGACGTTGGGGTGCAGCGGGGTCTTGTTGCGGTTCAGATGTTCGACAAAGGCGCGGATACCGCCCTCGTACTCGAAGATATCCTCCTTACCGGTGCCCTCCTCGGCAAGGCGAATGCGCACCCCGGAATTGAGGAAGGAGAGCTCCCGCAGGCGCTTGGCCAGGATATCGTAGTGAAATTCGGTGTCGGTGAAGATGGTGCCACTGGGCTTGAAGCGGATTTCGGTTCCGGTGGTACTGGTTTCACCCACGACGCCAAGGGGCGCTTGCGGGTCACCCAGGCGATACTCCTGCTGATGAATCTTGCCGTCGCGGAAGATGGTCAGCTGCAGGGTTTCCGATAGGGCGTTGACCACGGAGATACCGACGCCATGCAGGCCACCCGAGACCTTATAGGAGTTGTTATCGAACTTTCCGCCGGCGTGGAGGATGGTCATGATGACCTCGGCGGCGGAGCGCCCCTCCTCCGGATGGATGTCGGTGGGAATGCCGCGGCCGTTATCCGCAACGGTGACAGAGCCGTCACTATGGATGAGAACACTGATCTCGCTGCAATGACCGGCAAGGGCTTCGTCGATGGAGTTGTCCACCACCTCGAACACCATGTGATGAAGGCCCGTGCCGTCGTCGGTGTCGCCGATGTACATGCCGGGCCGCTTGCGCACTGCGTCCAGACCTTTGAGGACCTTGATATTGGAAGAGTCGTAGGTCTTATCGTCCGTCGTCATACGATATCCTGCTGTGAGCCCCGAGCCCCGGGGAAGGCAAAGATTATATCACCTCGCGCAGCGCCCCATGTTCCACGTGAAACACGCTGATGGGTTGTCTGGTTGCGGGCAACTCGATTTGCGCCGGTTCGATCGCGGTGATGAAGAGCTGCCCACCCAGCGAGACAAGCAGCGCCAGCAGCGCCGCGCGGTGCTCCGCGTCCAGCTCCGCCGGAAGATCGTCCACCAGCATGGTCGGCGGGTGGCCCACCGTATCGCCGAGCAGCTTCGCCTGGGCCATCCGCATCCCTGCCACCAGTAGCTTCTGCTGCCCCCGCGAGACCGCCTCTTCCGCCGCCACAGCGTTCAAACGAATGGCCAGATCGGCCCTATGGGGCCCGTACCGGGTATGACCGATGGCGCGGTCCCGCTCCAGCCCACTTTGGATCGCCTGGGCGAACTCCACCTCCGTAGGCCATCCCGGCTGATAGGAAATGGTCAGCTCCCCGAGCTCCGCCAATGGCGCCACGTAACCGCCGATCAACGGTAGGAGTCTCTCGAGATAGGCGACGCGCATCACATGCAAGGCCTCGCCGTGGGTGACCAACTCGGCATCCCATGCGGTCGCCGCATTCGGGCGGGATGAGCGCAGTGCCGCATTCCTTTGGCGCAATGCCCGCATGTAGCGCAGCCAGATCCCATGGAACTCCTGTTCCACGTGAAACACTCCCCAATCCAGAAACTGCCGCCGCTGTTTCGGCCCCTGTTCGATCAGGCGGTGACTGTCGGGATTGATCACCAGCATCGGGAACATGGCTGCGACCTCGCCGAGTCCCCTGCCCTTTTCTCCGCCGACACGAACCTCGAATTCCCGGGCCGAACGCCGCAGCCCGACGCCGACCCGCCCGCTCCCGCGTTCGATTTCCCCGTACACGATCAGCTGCTCGCTGCCCCTACGGATCAGGCTCTGCACCTTTTGGGTCCGGAATGAGGCGCCTCGACCCAGGTAATAGATCGCCTCCAGCAGGCTTGTCTTGCCGCTGCCGTTGGCGCCGAAAATAAGGTTTACGCCCGTGCCAGGGCGGAGTTCGACCCGGGCGAGATTACGGAAGTCCTGGGCCTTGAGATGCAACAGGGCCATCTGCTATCAGCCCCGGAGCGAGAGACGGGAGTGGTGGGAAATCATTTCCAGCCATTTCGACGCACGGCGTCCACGGGGTCTGGCGACTCTTCGATACCCCCGAGCACCGGCGCGGGAGAGGACCCCCCGGCGCCGGGGCATTACAGGCGCATCGGCATGACGACGTATTTCGCCGCCTCGTTACCTTCCCCCCGAATCAGGCAGCTGCTATTCGGATCCGACAGGGCGATCGCCACCTTCTCCGCCTCGATGGCGTTCAGCGCCTCGATCACATAGGTCACGTTGAAACCGATCTCCAGCTCCGCGCCGTTGTAATCGACCTCGATTTCGTCCTCGGCCTGTTCCTGCTCCGGGTTATGGGCAACGATCCGAAGGCTGTTGGGCAATAGGTTAAGCCTGACCCCACGGTACTTTTCGTTGGAGAGGATGGAGGTCCGCTGCAGGGCCTGTTTCAGCACGTCACGGCTCGCAACCACAAGCTTGTCACTGCCGCTCGGGATCACCCGTTCATAGTCGGGGAAGCGACCGTCTATCAACTTCGAGGTAAAGCCAAGGGCCGGCAGCACCACCTTGATGTGGTTCGAACCGACCATTACCTCGGCCGGCGATTCGTCCGCCTCCAGCAAGCGCATCAGCTCCTGGACACCCTTGCGCGGCACGATGACCTGAACCGGCTCGCGCACCGGGATCTCCACCATTTCATCCGCCAGCGCCAAGCGATGGCCGTCGGTGGCAACCCCCCGTAGCCGGTCCGGGGAGAGTTGAAGCATCAGGCCGTTGAGGTAGTAGCGCACGTCCTGCTGCGCCATTGCGAAATGAGTCCGCTCGATCAAGCGACGCAGGGCACCCTGGGCAATGGTGAACGTTTGCACGTTCTTGATCGTATCAACGCTGGGAAAATCGGTCGCTGGCAGGGTGGCCAGGGTAAAGCGACTCTTTCCCGACTTCAGCACCGCGCGATCGTCCTCCAGGCTGAAGCTGATCTCCGCCCCTTCCGGCAACGCCTTGCAGATGTCGATGAACTTCCGCGCCGGTACGGTGGTTTCACCGGGGGCGTCGATCGGGAACTCCCCCTCCGCCTGAAGCTCGACCTCCAGGTCCGTTGCCGTCATCACCAAACCGTTTTGCGTTGCCGACAGCAATACGTTCGACAACACCGGCAGGGTCTGTCTGCGTTCCACCACGCCACTCACCGCCTGCAAGGGTTTGAGGAGGGATTCGCGTTGTACCGTGAATTTCATGGGGCTGTCCTATTACGAATATTATTTGTTTATATTCTTCTCTGTCTTAACTATTAGCTTAGCGACTTGTTGTGCATGACTCTTGAATTTCGCTTTTGTTTCACTGTGTTACGCCTTTGTGAAGCATATGCATGGAGGCTGGGAAGAGTGTCCACCGCCTGTTGAGCCCCTGTGGATAAAAACGGCCCCCGATTTATCCACCGTTTTTTCCACACCTTTTCCCCATCATGTGGTCAGGGTTCTCAACAGGTTTTGATAGTCCTCCTTGATCCGGTTGTCGCTCTCCATCAGCTCCTTCATCTTCCTGCAGGCATGCAACACCGTGGTGTGGTCGCGCCCGCCGAAGCGGTCGCCGATTTCCGGCAGGCTGTGGTTCGTCAGCTCCTTGGCCAGCGCCATTGCCAACTGCCGCGGACGGGTGATCGACCGGGAGCGGCGCGCCGAGAGGAGATCCGCGACTCGGATCTTATAATATTCGGCCACGGTTTTCTGAATGTTCTCCACCGTGACCAGCTTGTCCTGCAGGGCGAGCAGATCCCGCAGTGCCTCCTTTACGAAATCCATGGTGATCGGCCGGCCGGTGAACTTGGCGTTGGCGATCACCCGGCGCAGCGCACCCTCGAGTTCGCGAATGTTGGAATGGATCCGTTTGGCGATGAAGAACGCCACCTCCTGTGGCAGTTCGATCCCCACCTTTTGCGCCTTGCTCATTAGGATCGCCACCCTTGTCTCAAGCTCCGGCGGTTCGATGGCCACGGTCAAGCCCCAGCCGAAGCGGGACTTCAGGCGCTCCTCGAGCCCCTCCACCTCCTTGGGGTAGCGGTCGCAAGTCAATATAACCTGTTGATTTCCTTCAAGAAGTGCGTTGAAGGTGTGAAAAAAC
Source organism: uncultured Gammaproteobacteria bacterium (assembly GCA_964567315.1). Taxonomy (GTDB): domain Bacteria; phylum Pseudomonadota; class Gammaproteobacteria; order CAZMMH01; family CAZMMH01; genus CAZMMH01. The sequence goes on along the minus strand of CAZMMH010000017.1, from coordinate 11,394 downwards.
TCCTCCTGCGAGCGCTCCTTGTTGGCGAAGAACTGAATATCGTCGATCAGCAGGGCGTCCACCGAGCGGTAGAAGCGCTTGAATTCGGTGATGGCGTTGTGCTGCAGTGCCTTGACCATGTCCTGGACGAAACGCTCGGAGTGGAGGTAGACCACGTTGGCGTTGGGGTTCTGCTGCAGGATCTGGTGGCCCACCGCGTGCATCAGGTGGGTCTTGCCCAGACCGACGCCGCCGTAAATGAACAGGGGGTTGTAGGCGTTGCCCGGGTGTTCGGCGACCTGCATCGAGGCCGCCCGGGCCAGCTGGTTCGACTTGCCCTCGACGAAACGCTCGAAGGTGTAGTCCCGATTCAGGCTGCTGCCACGGATTGCACCCCGCTGACTGGGGGCGCTGGCAGGCCCCGCCGGCTCCGTGCCGCGGGCCTTGTGGGCGGTGCTCGGGGCCTTGCCGCTGTGCTGGCTGCCGATCTCCAGGGTGATGCGCGGCATCTGCTCGCCCACCTGTCCGGCGATTTCGGCGATCAGGCCCAAATGGTGCTCGCGCACCCAGTCCAGGACGAAGCGGTTGGGTGCCAGCAGGCGCAGGGCTCCGCCCTCCTCCACTGCGTGCAGCGGACGGATCCAGGTATTGAACTGCTGGCTGTTGAGCTCCCCTTGCAGGCGCTCAAGACACTGCTTCCAAAGCATCCGGTCCATGGCTGGGGGATTCCCAGCGCCCCCTCTTGTCATTGTGTAAGGGACCCAGCAGTCTATACCCCCCGAGCCCACTTATCCACAGCCGAAACAGGCCTCCGTCACAGCCCAGCGTTTGACATGGGGTTGCCCTTCCCCTATGCTTCGCGATCTTTTTCCGATCTACCCAACAAAGGCTTGGCAGGACGATGAAGCGGACCTTTCAACCCAGTATTCTGAAGCGCAAGCGCACCCATGGTTTCCGCGCCCGTATGAGCACCAAGAACGGCCGCAAGGTTATTGCGAACCGACGTGCCAAGGGCCGCGCCCGCCTGAGTGCCTGAGGCGTCGAACGCACCGGTCCCCGGGGCCAGCTTTCCCCGGGGGTACCGCCTGCTTTTCAAGCGGGATTACCAGTTCGTCTTCGCGGACCCCGTTCGCCATTCGGCCGGTTGCCTCACCACCCTAGCGCGCGCCAACAATCTGGGGTTCCCCCGCATGGGCCTGGCCATCTCCAAGCGCCATGCACGGACCGCAGTCGCCCGTAACCGAATCAAACGAGTGGCCCGAGAGAGCTTCCGCCAGCATGTTCCCCAGCTCGCCGCCTTCGATGTCGTGGTTCTGGCCGGCGCCGGCATCACCGGTCGCAGCAACCGGCAGCTGTTCGACGCATTCACGCGGCACTGGCAGGCGTTGAGCCAAAAATGCGTCGCCTCTTCGTCCTCCTGATTCGCGGATACAGCTACCTGGTCAGTCCCTTCTTGGGCAATAATTGCCGCTTTCATCCGACCTGCTCCTGCTACGCGCAGACCGCCATCGAGCGCCACGGCGTTTTCCGCGGGGGCTGGCTGACCATCCGACGCTTGCTGCATTGCCATCCCTGGCATCCCGGCGGTTACGACCCGGTACCTGACAAGGCACAGGACAAAACGCATGGATAACAAACGCCTGATCCTCTTTAGCGCCCTCTTTGTGACGCTCTATTTCATCTGGGTCGAATGGGGTGCCTGGCAGCAGGCCAAGAATGCGCCGGCCACGCCTGCGGCCATCGCCGGCGCTCCCGCTGCCCCGACCGCCCCGACGCCGCCGGCCGGGCACGTGCCTGCCACCAGCGATGTTCCCACCGCCAGCGCACCGGCCGCCCGCCCGGCGCCCGCTGCCCCGGCGGTGGCGCGCGGCACCCGTATCACCCTCAAGAGCGACGTGCTCTCCCTGGTGATCGATACCGTGGGTGGCGACGTCCGTTGCGCCCACCTGCTGCAGTATCCGGCGGAACTGAACAACAAGAACGAGCCGGTCGACATCTTCACGGACGGCGACTGCGGTCCAGGTACCCCGGCCGATGAGTTCTACGTGGCCCAGTCCGGCCTTGCCAGCTCCTCTGGGCAAAAGGTGCCCAACCACTATGACCACTTCACCGCCAAGGGCACCGACTTCGCCCTGGCGCCCGGCCAAAAGAGCGTCAGTACCACCCTTACCTGGAACGATGGCAAGGGCCTGGTGGTGGACAAGACCTTTACCCTGAAGCGCGGCAGCTATGTGGTCGACGTCAGTCAGGTGGTGCACAACGGCAGCGGCGCACCCCTGAGCGTGGCCGACTACCGCCAGTTGCAGCGGACCCCGCCGGTGCACGACACCCATAAAAAGGTGTTCATCCACACCTATACCGGGGCGGTGATCTACACGCCGGAGGACAAGTACCAGAAGATCGACTTCGACGACATGGCGAAGCATTCGCTGAGCCGCAGCGTCAAGAACGGCTGGATCGCCATGCTCCAGCACTATTTCCTCTCCGCCTGGATCCCGCCGCGTGACACCGCCGAGACCTTCTACTCCAAGGTGGTCGACGGCAACCACTACATCATCGGCACCATGAGTGCGCCGGTGACCGTGGCCCCCGGCGCCGCGCACACTTTCGACACCGGCATGTTCGTCGGGCCCAAGCGCCAGGACCACCTGGCCCAGGTTGCCCCCGGCTTCGACCTGACCGTCGACTACGGGCGCCTGACCTTCCTGGCGAAGCCGATCTTCTGGCTGCTGGAAAAGCTCCACGCCCTGCTCGGCAACTGGGGCTGGTCGATCATCCTGCTGACCGTGCTGATCAAGGCCGCCTTCTACAAGCTGTCCAAGACCAGCTACAAGTCGATGGCCCATATGAAGAAGATGGGCCCGCGGATGAAGGCCCTGAAGGAACGCTACGGCGACGACAAGCAGCGTTACCAGCAGGCCATGATGGAGATGTACAAGAAGGAGAAGATCAACCCCCTCGGCGGCTGCCTGCCGATCCTGGTGCAGATCCCGGTCTTCATCGCCCTCTACTGGGTGCTGGTGGAGAGCGTCGAGCTGCGCCAAGCGCCGTGGATCTTCTGGATCCACGATCTCTCCACCAAGGATCCCTACTTCGTGCTGCCGGTCATCATGGGCGTCACCATGTTCCTGCAGCAGCGCCTCAACCCCTCGATGGCGGACCCGATGCAGCAGAAGGTCATGATGCTGCTGCCCTTCGTGTTTACCTTCTTCTTCGCCTTCTTCCCGTCGGGCCTGGTGCTCTACTGGGTGGTGAACAACACTTTGTCGGTGGCCCAGCAGTGGCACATCACCCGCCAGATCGCCCGGGAAGGTCACTGACCCGGCGCCGATGACCGTCCCCGCCGAGACCATCGCCGCCGTCGCCGCCGCGCCCGGCGCCGGTGGGGTCGGCATCGTGCGGGTCGCAGGGCCCGCCGCCGCCGCCATCACCACCGCGGTGCTCGGCAACTGCCCGGTCCCGCGCCGGGCCGTCTTCCGGCACTTCCGCGACGCCGCCGGCGTGATCGACAGCGGCATCGCCCTGTTCTTCGCCGGCCCTGCCTCCTACACCGGCGACGACGTCCTGGAACTGCATGGCCACGGCGGCCCGGTGGTGCTCGACCTGCTCTTGCGCCGCGTGCTCGAACTGGGTGCGCGCGCGGCGCGCCCGGGGGAGTTCACCGAACGCGCCTTTCTCAACGGCAAGCTCGACCTGGCCCAGGCCGAGGCGGTGGCCGACCTGATCGAGGCGGGTACGGCGCAGGCGGCGCGCGCCGCGCAACGCTCCCTCGACGGCGAGTTCTCCCGCCGCGTGCATGGGCTGGTGGAACAGCTGATTGGCCTGCGCAGCTACATCGAGGCCTCCATCGACTTCGTCGACGAGGAGATCGACTTCCTTTCCGAGGGGCATATCGCCGAGCGGATCAAGGCCCTGCACGAGGCGCTGGCCGCGGTGCAGTACGCGGCACGCCAGGGCGTGCTGTTGCACGACGGTATGACCGTGGTGCTTGCCGGCCGGCCCAATGCCGGCAAGTCGAGCCTGCTCAACCGTCTCGCCGGCAGCGAGCGCGCCATCGTCACCGAGGTCCCCGGCACCACCCGTGACATCCTGCGCGAGCGGCTGCAGCTGGACGGCATGCCCCTGCACCTGATCGATACCGCCGGCCTGCGCGAGGCCGCCGACGTGGTCGAGCGTGAAGGCATTCGCCGCGCCTGGGGCGAGATCGAGAAGGCCGATCGCATCCTGCTCATGATCGACGACGCGGTTGGCGTCACCGCCGAGGACCGCGCCATCGCCGCGGCCCTGCCCGCGGGGCCCGGGCTCACCGTGCTGCGCAACAAGATCGACCTAAGCGGGGCGAGCCCCGGCCACGGCGAGGGCGAACTGGGCGACGAGCTGCGCATCAGTGCCACCCGCGCCATCGGCATCGACGAACTGCGCGAACATCTGAAGGCCTGCATGGGTTACCGGGTCGCCGGCGAAGGCGGCTTCAGTGCCCGCCGCCGCCACCTCGACGCCCTAGCCCGCGCCACCGCGTCGGTCGACGCGGCGCGCCGGCGGCTGGCGCCGCCGGCCGCAGAGCTGATCGCCGAGGAGTTGCGCCAGGCGCAGCAGGCCCTGGGCGAAATCACCGGTGAATTCACCAGCGAGGATCTGCTGGGCCGGATCTTCTCAAGCTTCTGCATCGGCAAGTGAGCGACCGCCACCGATTGCCCACGCCCGCCCGCTCCACTAACCTAGTCCGGTGCTCCGGCCCGCGTGCCGGCACCTCGTTCCTGCAGCCGAGAAAGTCTCTCCCCTATGTGTGGCATCGCCGGCCTGTTCCATTTCAACGGTGAGCCGGCGAACGCCGAGCGCCTGCGCCCGGCAATCACGCGCCTCGCCCACCGCGGCCCGGACGACTCCGGCATCCACCTGGACGGCCCCTGCGCCATCGGCCACACTCGGCTCTCCATCATCGACCTCGACAGCGGCCATCAGCCCCTGTTCGCCGCCGACGGTCAGCTGGCTCTGGTGGCCAACGGCGAGATCTACAACCATCTGGAACTGCGCGCCGAGCTGGAAGGGCAAGGCCACCGCTTCGCCACCCACTCCGACAGCGAGGTGATCCTCCACGCCTATCTCGAATACGGTCTCGAGGGGTGCCTGCAGCGCCTGTGTGGCATGTTCGCGTTCGCCCTCTATGACGCCCGCCGGCGCGAGCTGGTGTTGGCCCGCGACCGCCTGGGGATCAAGCCGCTGTTCGTCGCCGCCCTGCCGGACGGCATCGCCTTCGCCTCCGAGATCAAGGCGCTGCTGCCCCTGCTGCCCGGCCGTCCGCAGGTGGCCGCCGCCGGTCTTGCCGAGTACCTGGAACACGGCTTCAGCGGCGGGCGGCGCACCCTGTTCGCCGGGGTCGAACGCCTGCTGCCGGCGGAGGCGGTGACCTACGGCGTGGATACCCCGCCGCGCCCCCTCCACTACTGGAGCGCCGCCGCGGTCGAACCCCTGGCCATCGACTACCCGGAGGCCGAGGCGCGCTTCGATGCGCTGATGGAGACGGTGATGCACCAGCACATGCGCTCCGACGTCCCCTTCGGCCTGTTCCTTTCCGGGGGAGTCGACTCCTCCACCGTGCTGGCCCTGCTCAGCCGCTATGGCGCCGGCGCCATCCGCACCTACTCGGTCGGCTTCCCCGACACCGGGATCACCGACGAACTGCCGCTAGCGCGGATCATGGCCGAGCGCTTCGGCAGCGATCACCACGAACTGGCACCGGATTCGCGGGCCATGCTCCACCGCCTGCCGTTCACGGTCTGGGCGGCGGACGAGCTGATGCGCGACAACGCCACGCTGCCCACGGCCCTGCTGGCCGAGGAGACCGGGCGGCAACTGAAGGTGGTCTTTTCCGGCGAGGGCGGCGACGAGGTCTTTGCCGGCTACCGGCGCTTCTACCGCCACCCGCTGCAGCAGAGACTGCTGGCGCTGTTTCCACGCGGCACCGGCGGTTACCGCACCCGCGGCACCTACAGCAGCAGCCGCTGGAAGCGCCCGCTGCTGGGCCCCGCGCTGCGCGCGGCCCTGGCGCAGGCGCGTGCCCCGTTTCTCGACGCCTGGGCGGCCTGCCCGCCGGGCTGGAGCGCGCTGCAGCGCAAGCAGTTCATCGAGCTGCGTGCCTCGATGCCGGACAACCTGCTGGTCAAGGTGGACCGCATGCTGATGGCCTCGGGGGTCGAGGGGCGGGTGCCCTTCCTCGATCACCGGGTGGTGGAGTTCGGCCTGGCCCTGCCGGACGCGCTGAAGATGGAGGGGCCGCGCGGCAAGCTGTTTCTCAAGCGCTGGGCCTCGCGCTACCTGCCCGAGGAGCTGTTGCACGCGCGCAAGCGCGGATTCCGGGTGCCGGTGGGCGAGTGGTTCAGCGGCGCCTTCCTCGACCGTCTGGAGCGGAGTCTGCCGGGGCATCCGGCAATCGCGGAGTGGTTTCACCCGGAGGCCGTGCGCCGCCTGATCGCCCTGCAGCGCGGCCGGAATCGCTACAGCCATTTCCTCATGCCCCTGCTGCAGTTCGCCATCTGGCACCGGCTGTTCATCACCGGCGACGGCAGCGCGCCGCCGCGCGAGGCCGATCCCCTCGAGCTGTTGGAGTGAGGCCTCAGTTCAGCCGCAGGTCGAAGCGGTCGCGGCGCGGCAGGAAGTCGTCGTCATAGTCGAACGAGACCAACACCCGGGTGGCGCGGCCGAGGATCTGTGCCCGGTCGACGAAGCCGAAGTAGCGCGAGTCGGCGCTGTTGTCCCGGTTGTCACCCAGCATCAGGTACTTGCCCGGCGGCACCCGTACCGGACCGAAGGTGTCGTGGGGCATGGGGCCGGGCATCACCATCACCGCATGGGCCCGCCCCGGCAGCGCCTCGCGGGCGATACGGCCGGGCCCGCGCTCCCTGGCCGCCAGGTCACGCGCGACCCCGGTCGCTGCCGGGCGGTAGGCCACCGGCACGCCGTTGACGATCAGCCGGTCGTGGTCGAGGGCAATGATGTCGCCGGGCAGGCCGATCACCCGCTTCACCAGCAGGTCGGGCATATCCGCGCGGCCGGTGTGAAAGACCACGATGTCGCCCCGCTTGGGATCCGCCCACTTGGCCAGGTGCCAGTGGGTGAAGGGGAGCTTGAGGTCGTAGGCCAGGCGATCCACCAGGATCACGTCGCCCACCAGCAGGGTCGGCTCCATCGAACCGCTGGGGACGTGGTTCCAGTCGGCCAGGCTGGAGCGGGCGCCGAAGATCACCAGCGCCATGATCGCCAGCTCGGCGATGCCGCGGATCAGCCCGCTATGCCTGCCCTTTTCCCTGCGCTTTTCGTTCATCAACATTCCCTCGCTCGCGTTCAACGATATGCCGGTGAGTGTATTACGGTATCAATATCAGGCCGTAAAGGCCGGAACGACCGAAAAGGCGCTGGCCGACATGCTTTCGGTGTATTCAGTGTCTTCGGCGGTTTCGAAGTTCAATCGGTATTTTCCTTGTCGAGCCGCAACGAGAGCGAGTTGATGCAGTAGCGTTGGCCCGTCGGCGCCGGGCCGTCGGGAAACAGGTGGCCCAGGTGGGCGCCACAATGGGCGCAGCTCACCTCGATGCGGCGCATCCCGTAGCTGAGGTCCTCGTGCCGGGCCACCCGGCCCTGCTCGATCACGTCCCAGAAGCTGGGCCAGCCGGTGCCCGAGTCGAACTTGGTCTGGGAACGGAACAGCTCACTGCCGCAGCCGGCGCAGCGGTAGACCCCCGCCTCGTGGCAATCCCAGTAGGCACCGGTGAAGGCCGGCTCCGTGCCCTTTTCGCGGCAGACATGGTAGCGCTCCTCACCCAGCTCGCGCCGCCACTCCGCCTCGCTCTTCTCCACCTTGTCCGTCACCCGTGCTCTCCCGAAATCCGCAGACGCTCTATTGAACCATCCCTCGCCGCCGCCTTCACTACCGGCGTTTGTGGGGTTTGGCCGGGCCCAGGTCGGGGAATAGAATGTGCCACCTGCATTTGAATGGTAAGCACATGTCACTTCAGGATCAGTTCGATGTGATCGTGGTCGGCGGCGGCCACGCCGGCACCGAGGCGGCGTTGGCTGCCGCGCGGGCCGGCGTGCGCACCCTGCTGCTCAGCCACAACATCGAAACCCTGGGCCAGATGAGCTGCAACCCCGCCATCGGCGGCATCGGCAAGGGTCACCTGGTCAAGGAGATCGACGCCCTCGGCGGGCTTATGGCCCACGCCGCCGACCGTGCCGGCATCCAGTTCCGCATCCTCAATGCCAGCAAGGGGCCGGCGGTGCGTGCCACCCGGGCCCAGGCCGACCGTGCCCGCTACAAGCAGGCGGTGCGCAGGGCGCTGGAACACCAGCCCAACCTGACCCTGTTCCAGCAGGCGGTGGACGACCTGATCGTCGAGGGCGGGCGCGCCGTCGGTGTCGTCACCAAGATGGGCCTCAGCTTTCGCGCCCGCGCCGTGGTCCTCACCGTCGGCACCTTCCTCGGCGGACGGATCCACGTCGGCCTGGAAAACTACGAGGGCGGGCGTGCCGGCGATCCGCCCTCCAACGCCCTGGCCCGGCGCCTGCGCGAGCTGCCGTTCCGCGTCGGCCGGTTGAAGACCGGCACGCCACCGCGCCTCGACGGCCGGACCATCGACTTTTCCAAGACCGAGGCCCAGCCCGGCGATGCGCCGCTGCCGGTCTTTTCCTACCTGGGCCATAGCGACGAGCACCCGCGCCAGGTGCCCTGCCACATCACCCACACCAATCCGCGCACCCATCGGATCATTCGCGGCGGCCTCGACCGCTCACCCATGTACAGCGGCGTGATCGAGGGGGTGGGACCGCGCTACTGCCCCTCCATCGAGGACAAGGTGGTGCGCTTCGCCGAGCGCGAGCAGCATCAGATTTTCCTCGAGCCCGAGGGGCTCGATACCGTCGAGTATTACCCCAACGGCATCTCCACCTCGCTGCCGTTTGACCTGCAGCTGGAACTGGTCCACTCCATCCGCGGCCTGGAGCAGGCCCACATCACCCGCCCCGGCTACGCGATTGAATATGACTACTTCGATCCCCGCGACCTGGAGTACACCCTTGAGACCCGCCACCTGCCGGGGCTCTATTTCGCCGGCCAGATCAACGGCACCACCGGTTACGAGGAGGCGGCGGCCCAGGGCCTGCTGGCCGGAATCAACGCGGCCCTCGCCGTGCAGGGGCGTGAGCCCTGGTGGCCGCGACGCGACGAGGCCTACCTCGGGGTGCTGATCGACGATCTGATCACCCGCGGGACCGCCGAGCCCTACCGCATGTTCACCTCGCGGGCCGAGTACCGTCTGCTGCTGCGCGAGGACAACGCCGACCTGCGCCTCACCCCCATCGGCCGCGAGCTAGGCTTGGTGGACGACGTCCGCTGGAATGCCTTCGCCGCCAAGCGCGAGGCGATCGAGCGGGAGGAGGCGCGCCTGCATGGCACGTGGATACGGCCGGGCACCCCGGCGGCGCGTGCCCTGGATACCCTGCTCGAGGGTGGTCTCGGCCGCGAATACCGTGTAGCCGAGCTGCTGCGCCGGCCCCAGCTCAGCTACGCGGTGCTGGTCGCGCTGCCGGAGCTGGGGCCCGGCGCCGCCGATCCGCAGGTGGCGGAGCAGGTGGAGACCCGGATCAAGTATGCCGGCTACATCGAGCGCCAGCGGGCAGAGATCGAACGGCAGCTGGCCCACGAAACCCGCGCAATTCCCGCCGACCTCGACTACGCGCAGGTCAGCGGCCTCTCCGCCGAGGTGCGCCAGAAATTCGCCGCCGCGCGGCCCCGTACCGTGGGTCAGGCGGCGCGCCTGCCCGGGGCCACCCCCGCGGCCATCTCTCTCCTCCTGGTCCACCTGAAGAAGCGCGGCGCCGCCGGCTGAACAGACCTCCGCCCCGGGTTTTCACCGGGGTGCCGCGCCCGTCGCTTTCGCGTAAGCTTGCGGTAAATAACGAGAACAGAAACCGAGGACACCCATGCACGACAGCGGAATGACGCCGTCGGAAACCCTGGTACGTGGTATCGCACTGCTCGGCCTCGAGTTGGGGCCCGCCGCCCAGGCCTCCCTGCTCAGCTACGTCGAACTGCTGCTCAAGTGGAACCGGGTCTATAACCTGACCTCCGTACGCAACCCGGTGCAGATGGTCACGCGCCACCTGCTCGACAGCCTGGCGGTGGTGCCCCACATCAAGGGACCGCGCCTGCTCGACGTGGGCTCGGGCGCCGGCCTGCCGGGTATTCCCCTGGCCATCGCCCACCCCGAGTGGTCGATCACCCTGCTCGACAGCAACAACAAGAAAACCCGCTTCCTGACCCAGGCGGTGGCCCAGCTCAAGCTGGCCCAGGTGGAGGTGGTGCACACGCGGATCGAGGAGTACCGGCCCACCGAGCGCTTCGACACCGTGATCGCCCGCGCCTACGCCTCGGTGGAGCAGCTGTGCGAGGCCGCCGGTCCGCTGCTCAAGCCCGACGGCCGGGTGCTGGCGATGAAGGGGGTCTATCCCCTGGCCGAACTGGAGGCCAGGCCGCCGGGCTTCACGCTCCACTCGGTGCCGCGCCTGGAGGTGCCTTTTCTCAATGCCGAGCGCCACCTGGTCCGGCTGGAGCCGACCGGCTGATCGGCTTGCGGCCGACGCCCTGCGTCGGCTACGGGTTTCAGGTATATTTGCACGTCCGGATCAGTGGTCTGGCCACGTGAAAATGAAGGATACAGCGTTCGCGTGGCGTTCCCTCACAAGGCGCCGAGTCTCATGGGCAGGATCATCGCAGTCGCCAACCAGAAGGGCGGGGTCGGCAAGACCACCACCAGCGTCAATCTTGCCGCCTCCCTGGCGGCAACGAAGCGCCGCGTCCTGCTGGTCGACCTCGATCCCCAGGGCAACGCCACCATGGGCAGCGGGGTGGACAAGAACACGGTCGAGCGCTCCGCCTACGAGGTGCTCACCGACCAGGCACCGGCAACCGACGTGATCGTGGGCACGCAGGAGGCGGGCTACGACCTGTTGCCGGGCAACGCCGACCTCACCGCGGCCGAGGTCGAACTGATGGCCATGAGCATGCGCGACCCAGGCGCCTACCTGCAGGCCCGCAAGGAACTGGCGACCGAAGCCAGCAAGCGCAAGTTCGAGCTGGAGAAAATGAAACGCCAGCACAAGCTGGATGCCCAGCTCGAGAAGCTGAAGGGCGAATACGGCCTTGAGAAAGAGCGCATCACGCAGGGCGCCGACGGTTCGATCGGTATCAGCAACGGCGTCAATATCTCGTCCAAGGCAGGGAAGGAACAGCGCATGCTGATTGCGCAAGCCATGCCGCCGCTGCAGCAATACTACGGTGGCCGGATGGAAGGCGATTTCTGGTTCCCGGACGAGGGCAACAAGGACGAGGCGCTGGTCGCGTTTTCGATCGCCGCGGCCAAG
>CAZMMH010000016.1:0-16437 GCA_964567315.1 uncultured Gammaproteobacteria bacterium | reverse complement strand
TGGAGAAGACGGAGCTGTTCAAGCGCTCCATCGGCGAGGTCACGGACATCGTCGAAAAGGAGATGTACACCTTCGACGACCGTAACGGCGACAGCCTGACCCTGCGTCCCGAGGGCACCGCCAGCTGCGTGCGCGCCGGCATTGAGCACGGTCTGCTGCACAACCAGATCCAGCGCCTGTGGTACGCCGGCCCGATGTTCCGGCACGAACGGCCGCAGAAGGGGCGCTACCGCCAGTTCCACCAGGTCGGGGTCGAGGCCTTTGGCATGCCGGGCCCGGACGTGGATGTCGAGCTGATCCTGATGACCGCGCGGCTGTGGAAGCGCCTCGGCATCAGCGACGTGCAGCTGCAGCTCAACTCCCTGGGCAGCAACGCCGCCCGCGGCGCCTACCGCGAGGTCCTGGTGGAGTACCTGCAGCAGCACCACAACGGCCTCGACGAGGACAGCCGGCGGCGCCTGCACAGCAATCCGCTACGCATCCTCGACAGCAAGAACCCGGAGATGCAGGCCCTGATAGAGGCCGCACCCAAGCTGCACGACCACCTGGACGACGAGTCGCGCGAGCACTTCGAGCAGCTCTGCAGCGCCCTCGACGCGGCGGGGGTTGCCTACGTGATCAACCCGCGCCTGGTGCGGGGGCTCGACTACTACTGCAAGACGGTGTTCGAATGGGTCACCGACCGCCTTGGCGCCCAGGGTACGGTCTGCGCCGGCGGCCGCTACGACGGCCTGGTCGAACAGCTCGGCGGTCGCGCCACCACCGCCGCCGGTTTTGCCATGGGCATTGAGCGCCTGGTGGCGCTGCTGGAGGAGAGCGGGGTGGCGCCGCCGGACCATGCCCCGCACGTCTACCTGATCACCGTGGGCGACGCCGCGGCCCGCGCCGGCATGCTGCTGGCGGAGGGGCTGCGCGACACCCTGCCGGGGCTGCGCCTGCTGGCCAACACCGGCGGCGGCAGCTTCAAGAGTCAGTTCAAGCGCGCCGACAAGAGCGGCGCGCCCTACGCCCTGGTGCTGGGCGACGAGGAGGCGGCCCGCGGCGAGATCGGCCTCAAGCCGTTGCGCGGCGAGGGCGAACAGGAACAACTTGCGCAGGATGCGCTCGCCGAGGTGCTCGGCGAGCGGATTTTGCATGTTGAATTATGAATTTTGAATTCCGGTGCGCTGCGCGCGTCTGAATTCAATAGTCGCCCGCATAGCGGGCTCGTCAATTCAACATTCGACATTCACAATTCAAAATTGATTTTTTAAGAGGTGTTTCCAGTGGAAGGCTATTTCAGCGAAGAGCAACAGGTCGAAGCCATCAAGAAGTGGTGGAAGGAAAACGGTACCGCGGTGCTCTCCGGCGTGGTCATCGGCCTCGCCGTGCTGTTCGGCGGGCGCGCCTGGTTTTCCTACAAGAAGGCTCAGGCGGAGGACGCCTCGCTCAACTACAGCGCGCTGCTTGCCACCCTGCAGCAGGGCAAGTCGAGCGAGGCCCTGGCCATCGCCACGCAACTGACCGGCGACAGCCACGCCGGCGAATACGCCAACATGGCCGGGCTGGTCCTGGCCCGCCTGCAGCAGGACAAGGGTGACGTGGCGGCGGCCCAGGCGACCCTGAAGCAGGTGCTCAAGCAGACCGGCAACGCCCAGCTGCGAATCCTGGCCCAGCTGCGTCTGGCCCGACTGCTGGCTGATGGCGGCAAGCCGCAGAAGGCCCTCGACACCCTCGACGGGATCAAGGATGCGGCCTTCGCCGCCCCGCTGGATAACCTGCGCGGCGACATCTACCTGGCCATGGGCAAGAAGGACCAGGCCCGCGCCGCCTACGACAAGGCGGAGGCGGCCGGCGATCATTCGCAACTGCTGATCATGAAACGGCAGGAACTGGACGAGGGGGGCGCGAAATGAGGCTCCTGCGCATCCTGCCGCTGCTCGCGGCAACGCTGCTGCTCTCCGCCTGCGCCAGCTGGTTCCGCGGCTCCGACAACGCGCCCAAGCCGGCCGATCTGCCCGACATCAAGACCACGCTCGACGTGAACGAGCTGTGGTCCGCCGGGGTCGGTTCCGGCAACGACGGCCAGCTGGTCGACCTGCGCCCGGCGGTGGCCGACGGCCGGGTCTACGCCGCCGACCGCGGCGGTGACGTGATGTGCTTCGACGCCAAGAGCGGCCGGCGCCTGTGGGATGTGGACACCAAGACGCGCATCTCCGGCGCGGTCGGTGTCGGCCTGGGCATGGCCCTGGTGGGCACCTCCGACGCCCAGGTGATCGCCCTCGACGCCAAGAGCGGCAAACGGCTCTGGCAGGCCAAGGTGAGCAGCGAGGTGCTGTCGGTGCCGCGGGCCGCCGAGGGTCTGGTGGTGGTGCACTCCATCGACGGCAAGATCTTCGGCCTCAATGCCGCCACCGGCGCCGTGCGCTGGACCTACGACCGCAGCGTGCCGGTGCTGACCCTGCGCGGTACCGGTTCGCCGGTGCTTGCGCCCGGTGCGGTGATCGCCGGCCTGGCCAGTGGCAAGCTGGCCGCGCTCAAGCTCGACGATGGCCAGCAGCTGTGGGAGACCCGTGTCAGCGTTCCCACCGGCCGCACCGAGCTGGAGCGGATGGTGGACATCGATGCCGATCCGGTGGTGATCGGCAGTGAGATCTACGTTGCCACCTATCACGGCCGGGTGGCCGGGGTGGACCTGAACAGCGGCCGGTTGCTGTGGGTGCGTAAGCTCTCCTCCCACGCCGGTCTGGCCGCCGACGCCAGCCAGGTCTACGTCACCGACGACGACGGCACCGTCTGGGCCCTGGACCGGGAAAGCGGCCGCGCCCTGTGGAAGCAGGACAAGCTGAGCAACCGCGGCGTCAGTGCGCCCGCGGTGGTCGACGGCTACGTGGTGGTCGGCGACTACCAGGGTTATCTGCACTGGATGTCCCGTGACGACGGCCGCTTCGTCGCCCGCACCCGCGACGGCAGCGATCCGATCACCGCCAGCCCGCTGGCCCGGGACGGCAACCTCTACGTCCTCGGCAGCGACGGCGACCTGGCGGTGTACCGGCCCAAAGAACAAAAGAAGTGAAAAGTGGATAGTGAACGGTGAATAGTCGGGGAGCGCTGCGCGTGGCTATTCTGGAAATCGTGCGCGTGGCGCACTCCAAGACTATTCACTCTCAACCATTCACTCTCAACTGAGTACACCATGCTCCCCGTCATCGCCCTGGTCGGCCGTCCCAACGTGGGCAAGTCGACCCTGTTCAATACCCTGACCCGCACCCGCAATGCGCTGGTGGCGGACATGCCTGGCGTGACCCGCGACCGCCTCTACGGTACCGCGCGGGTGGGCGAACGCCCCTTCCTGGTGGTGGACACCGGCGGCCTGAGCGGCGAGGGCGACGGCATCGACGCGCTGATGGCCAAGCAGGCGATGCTGGCCATCGAGGAGTCGGACGCGGTGCTGTTCCTGGTGGACGGCCGCGAAGGCATGACCGCCGCCGATGAGGCGGTGGCCGCCATGCTGCGGCGCACCGGCAAGCCGATCTACCTCGCCGTGAACAAGACCGAGGGCATGCGCCCGGAGCTGGTCTCGGCCGAATTCCACCGTCTCGGTCTCGGCGAACCCTATGCGATCGCCTCCGCCCACAACCGCGGCGTGGCCGACCTGCTGGAGCTGGTGTTCGACGCCCTGCCGGCCCGCGAGGGGGAAGGCGAGCCGGAGGAGGAGCGCGGCATCTGCATCGCCATCATCGGCCGGCCCAACGTGGGCAAGTCGACCCTGCTCAACCGCATGCTCGGCGAGGAGCGGGTGCTGGCCTTCGATATGCCGGGCACCACACGCGACAGCATCTTCGTGCCCTTCGAGCGCGACGGCCAGCGCTATACCCTGATCGACACTGCCGGCGTGCGCCGCCGCGCGCGGGTCAAGGAGGTGCTGGAGAAGTTCAGCGCCATCAAGAGCCTCCAGGCCATGGCGGAGGCCAACGTGGTGCTGCTGGTGCTCGACGCCCACGAGGGCATCGCCGAGCAGGACGCCTGGGTGGCGGGCCACGCGGTGGAGAGCGGCCGCGCCGTGGTGGTGGCGGTGAACAAATGGGACGGCCTCGATTCGGAGCAGCGCGACTGGGTGCGCGGCGAGCTGGAGCGCAAGCTGCCGTTCCTCGACTTCGCTCCGCTGCATTTCATCTCGGCCCTGCACGGCAGTGGCGTGGGCAACCTGTTCGAATCCCTGGTCAAGGCCTACCGCTCCGCGACCCGCAAGCTCTCCACCCCGGAGCTGACCCGCATCCTCGAGGACGCCGTCGCCAGCCACCAGCCGCCGTTGATCCGCGGCCGCCGGATCAAGCTGCGCTACGCCCACCAGGGCGGGCAGAACCCGCCGCTGATCGTGATCCACGGCAACCAGACCGACTCCGTGCCCGACGCCTACCGCCGCTACCTGGCCAACGTCTACCGCAAGCAGCTGCGCCTGCACGGCACGCCCGTCCGGGTCGAATTCAAGGGCGGCGAGAATCCCTACGAGGGGCGCAAGAACAAGCTGACCGAGCGCCAGGTGAAGCGCAAGAAGCGCCTGGTCAAGCACGTGAAGAAAAAGGCGCGGAAGAAGAAATAGATCACTGGATCCCGGTCATCGGCCGGGGTCGCCTGAGCACTGATCCGGCAAGGGGGGGAGACGCAGTGCGCAACGGGGAGGGGACCGTCCACGCGGCCGGTGGGCGCAGGCGTGTTGCTGCTCGATGCACGGCGAATGGCCGTGAGTGGAACGGTTCGCGAACGCGCCCCGGGTCGTGCATTCTGGCCGCCGCGCTCCCCAATCCTGTATCGGCACACCGGCTGCGTGTCGCCGTCTCGTGTCCATGATTCGTCGCGCTCTCAGCTTGCCCGGGTACCTGGCGCTACTGTGCCTGTTGCTGCTGCCGCTGTCGGCGGCGGCGGGTCGGCCGGCGCCGGTGGTGCACATCGGGGTGCTGGCCTTCGATGGCGAACTCAAGGCCCTTGCCCGCTGGCAGCCGCTTGCCGACTACCTGGATGCCGGCATTCCCGGCTACCGCTTCGAGATCGTGCCGCTGACCCACGAAGGGTTCCGTAACCGGATCCGCAAGGGGCAGCTGGACTTCATTCTGACCAATCCGGCCCATTACGTCCGGCTGGAGGTCAGTTTCGGCGCCACCCGCATCGCCACCTTCCGCAGCCGTTACGGGGGGCGCCCGCTGACCCGCTTCGGTTCGGTGATCTTCACCCGTGCCGACAGCCCGGTCCGGCGGCTCGCAGAGCTGTCGGGCAGGCGCTTCGCCGCCGTCAACAAGGAGGCCTTCGGCGGCTTTCTGCTCGCCCGCAAGCGCCTGCTGGATGCCGGTATCGACGCACTGAGCGACCTGCAGCCCGTCTGGCTGGGCTTCCCCCAGCGCGAGATCGTGCAGGCGGTCATCGACGGACGCGCCGATGCCGGCACGGTGCGTACCGGCGTGCTCGAGGCGATGATCCGCGAGGGCCGCCTGCGGCGCGACCAGATACGGGTGCTGGGGCGGCGTGAGGTCGCGGGGTTTCCGCTGCTGCTGAGCACCGATCTCTATCCGGAGTGGCCGTTTGCGCGCCTGCCGCACACCGACCGGGAGCTGGCGCGGCAGGTGGCGCTGCGCCTGTTGCAGATTCCGGCGGACTCGCCGGTGGCCCGGGCCACCAACGGCGCCGGCTGGACCATCCCACTGGACTACAACGGGGTGAACGAGCTGCTGCGCCAATTGAAGATCGAGCCCTACGTCCCGCGTCCGCCCAGCCTGGCCGAGCTGTGGCGCAGCCATGCCGGCGCCATTGCCGCATTTCTGGCCGCGCTCGGGCTGATCGTGCTGACCAGCGCCTATGTCCTGCGCATCAATCGCCGGCTGAGGGGTTCCCAGCAGGCGCTGACCCGCCACAAGGAGGAGTTGGAACGGCTGGTGGAGGAGCGTACCGAGGCGCTGATTGCGGCCAACGAGGCCCTGCAGCGCGATATCGAATCGCGGATCCAATACGAAGAGACCCTGCACGGCGGCTGTGAGTGCCTGCAGGGCATTCACGCCCTGATGATCCGCGACGACCTGTCGCGCAAGCAGCGCCTGCAATCCATTCTCGATCTGTTGCAGCACTATTTCGCTGCCGAGCAGGTGCTGCTGAGCCGGGTCGAAAACCAGACCCCGCAATATTGCACCGCCAGCCCGCCGCTGGACGAGTCGGTGCCCGCGCTGCAGCCGCCGCTGGCACAGCGGGCCATCGACACCCGGGCCCAGGTCGAGGAGGAGCTCACGGCCGCGGACGGCCACCCCCGGCGCTACCTGGCCAGCCCGGTGGTGCGCGAGGGCCGGGTGGTCTGCCTGATCGAATTCCTCGCCGACGCGGGGCGCGCGGAGCCGGCGCGGCTGAGCGGGGGCGATCAACTGGGCGTGCGCATCCTGCAGCTGGTGGCCCATTGGCTGGCGCACGAGAACGATGCGCTGGCCCGCGAGGCACAGCGGGAGCATGCCGCCCAATACCTCGCCGGGCTGACGCCGCGCGAACGGGAGGTACTGGTGGAGGTGGCCCGCGGCGCGCCCAACAAGGTGATTGCGCGGCACCTCGGCATCAGTATCAAGACCGTGGAGCTGCACCGTTCCAACCTGATGCGCAAGCTCGAAATCAACAGTGCCGCGGAATTGACGCGGCTCGCCATGCAGGCCGGGCTGGTCAAGCCGGAAGAATAAAAAAATCCATTTAAATCATTACGATGGGAGAAAACCTAGGGTTTTCTCCAGGACCCGGCCCGTAATCGATCATATTGCCGGAATGCACCCGGCAAACAAGGATGAAACCTCCAACAACGATGGAGGAGGGGACATCCATGCAGATCCGTACCACTGTAGTTTCGCTGCTGGCCGGGGCCGCCCTGACGCTGGGGTCGCCGGCGCTGCTGGCCGCGGGCGAGCAGGCCGACGCCGGCCTGGGTCACGACTACCGCACCTTTCACACCGGCGGCAAGATCGACTACGGCAGGATCGGCGACTCCTATAACGCCGACCTGGTCATGTACCTGGCCGGCAACCAGTTCATGGTGATGGAGGAGCTCATCGCGGACTTCCAGAAGAAGAACCCGGACATCAAGAGCATCTACGTGGAGACCATCCCGCCGGGCCAGATCCTGAAGGGCCAGCTCCTCAAGCAGGGCGAGATCCAGGGGCGCAAGACCGCGCAGAACCCCGATGTCTACGCCAGCGTCAACCTCGCACACCTGAAGACCCTCGCCGACAAGGGTCTGATGAACGACTACATGATCTACACCCACAACAAGCTGGAACTGATGGTGGCCAAGGGCAATCCCAAGGGCATCAAGGGCCCCAGGGACCTGGCGCGCGATGACCTGGTGAAGTCCCTGCCCAACCCGGTGACCGAGGGTATCTTCAAGTTCTACGGCTCGCAGATGCTCAAGGACCTGGGGTTGTACGGCAAGGTCGCCGGTGACAAGACGTGCAAGAGCTGCTGGGCGGTGCCGGGCAAGACCTGGTTCACCTCGCGCCATCACCGCGAGACGCCGTACCGCATCGAACACGGCGAGGCGGATGTCGGCATCGTCTGGGCGAGCGAGGTCAAACACGCCCAGGCCGATGGCCGGCCGATCGACGGGGTGGCGATCCCGGCGCCGTACAACATGCAGGCCAAGGTCGGCTACGCCGCCGGTGTCCTTGCCAGCGGGCGCAACTCCTACAACGCCCAGCGTTACCTGGCCTACCTGGGCACGCCGGGTGCACAGGCCATCTACGCCAAGTACGGCTTTTTGAAGGCCAGTGATGCAGACCTGAAGCTCAAGCCCCTGAAGTAGCGCCAAGCTGATCCGTGCTTGCACGGTGACTAACCGGGGTAGGCGACAAACGCGGTTCGGATGCGTTTGCCGCCTGCCCTTTTTCCATTGCGGCGACGCCCTATGGTGGCAAAGCGCTACTGTCCGGCAACCGTTGTTCCCGCTCGGGCGCTTGCGATTCGGCGCGTACGGTAGCTAGACTGGTCCCACGCCTGTTTCAGGAGTTCGCTCATGGAAGATGCGCACACGCTCCAGCTGGCTTCGCAACGGATCGACCAGCGAACCAGGCAGCATGGTCCGCCGGTCCTTGCCGCCCTTCCCGTCGCGGACCGTGATCTCCCGCCGGGAAAACTCCACGTCCTTCACCCGCAGGCCCGAGCCGCACATCAGTCCGGCAATCGGTGCATGTACGCCGTCGAGCCGTGCGGGCGAGCGCCGCGCCTCGTTCGTGGTCAGCGCCACCGGCAGCCGAACGCCGGCGGTTCGGTCGTGGCGCATGGCATCTCCGCCTCGGAGCTTCAGGCGCGGGTGAACGAGGACCCGTTCGCGGTGGAAGGTGTCGTCAGCGCGGAAATCCTGGAGATCACGCCGGCGGCAGCGGACCCGCGGCCTGATTTTCTTCTTGGCTGAATAGCCTCGTCCCGATGCAAGGAGCAGGCATATGAGCACGACGATCGCAGGCCCCGACGGCAAGGCGCGCTGCCGTTGGTGCGGCGCGGCGCCGGAGTTCGTTCATTATCACGATACGGAATGGGGCTTCCCGGTGGACGACGACCACCGCCTGTTCGAAAAGCTGAGCCTGGAGGGCTTCCAGTCGGGGCTCAGCTGGCGCACCATCCTGGCCAAGCGGGAGAATTTCCGCATGGCGTTTGATGGTTTCGATTTCGACCGGGTCGCGCGCTTTACCCAACGGGATGTGGAGCGCCTGCTCAAGGACGAGGGGATCGTCCGCCATCGGGGCAAGATCGAGGCGGTCATCAACAACGCGCAGCGGGCAAAGGAACTGGTAGAACGGGAAGGCTCCCTGGCCGCTTTCGTCTGGCGCTACGAGCCGGACCCCAAGCAACTCCCCCAACCGCAGACGGCATCGACCTCGCCGGAATCCGTGGCCTTGTCGAAGGAGCTGAAAAGGTTGGGCTGGAAGTTTGTCGGGCCGACCACGGTGTACGCTTTCATGCAGGCCATGGGCCTGATCAACGATCACGTCGTGGACTGCGTAACCAGGGGTAAGGTGGAACGGGCGCGTAAGAGATTCAAGCGCCCCGGGGCCTGAGTGGGACGGGATCAGGAGCAGGCGACGAGAGGGCGTCGAGCATGGGCTGGTGGCCATTTTCGCGCAGGAGCAGGGAACGACCGCAGCTGCAGGCCAATTCGGTCGTCATGCAGGATGGCGTCGCCATGATCGACGTGCGCGGTCAGACCTGCCCCGGCTACCTGCTGGCGATCAACAAGGCGGTGGACGCGCTGCCGTTCGGTACCACCGCCAAACTGATGATCAGCTATCCGCCCTGCGGCGATGACGTGGGCGCCTGGTGCAAGGCACGCTCCATCGAATATGTTGGGATGGATCGGGCCGAGGGCATGTGGCTGATCGAGATCCGCAAATGAGCCGGGCCGATGCTGCGGGTGGCACCCGTGTGGAAGCACCGATTGCCGGCGCAATGCGCGAACCGAGTCCCTGATACGGGGAGTTCCGATGGCGTACATCGCGATCGTCTATTCGACCACCGACGGCCACACCCGCACGATTTGCGAGCGCGTGGCGCCGGTGATCGAGGCACAGGGGCATCGGGTGCTGATTCTCCCGCTCGAAGAGGCGCTGGCGCGGGACATGGGCGCGTTCGACAAGCTGGTGCTCGGCGCCAGCATCCGCTACGGCCGGCACCACCGGCGGGTCTATGAATTCATCGAACGCAACCGGGCGCTGCTGGAGCAGCGGCCGAGTGCCTTCTTTTCGGTCAACGCGGTGGCCCGCAAGGCGGAAAAACGGGGGGCCGACACGAATCCGTACGTGAGGAAATTTCTGGCCCAGATCCCCTGGCGCCCCGACCGCGTGGCGGTGTTTGCCGGCCGCATCGACTACCCCCGCTATCGGTTCTGGGACCGGGCGGTGATCCGGCTGATCATGTGGATGACCGGCGGGCCCACCGATCCGTCCAGCGTCAGCGAGTTCACCGATTGGGGGGCGGTGGAGGCATTCGGCAGGGTCGTCGCGGAGATGTAGGCGCGATCCCGGGGGCGGGAGCGGATCGTGCAGCGGTGCCGACCAGGTTTGGCAAATTGTCGGGTCTGCCACAGGTGTCGTGGTCCGAAGCGATTCACGTTCCTTGTAAAAACAATAACATAACGTCGCCGCTTGGCGTGGCATATGGCTTGCAACGCAGCAGCCGACGGAGGCCGGCGATGCCGCGGTTCGGCCCCACTGACGAGAGGCCCACGCACCATGGCATACCACGATCTACTAGCCTACGACATCGCCGTCCTGCTCGAAGAGCCGGAAGCGGTCATCCTCGACATGCGCGATCCGGCGAGTTTTGCGAACGGCCACCTCCCCGGTGCCCAACTCAGCGACGACTCGGTGGTGAAGGCGCTGGTGCGCAAACGGCGGCAGGATCCGCCGGTGCTGATCTACTGCTATCACGGCCACAACAGCCGTGAGCTGGCCAGTTTCCTCTCGGGGCTCGGCTTCAGCCGGGTCTACAACCTGGAGGGGGGCTGGCAGGCGTGGGAGGCGGCGCAGGCCAGCAAGGCCGTGACGTTGTCGGAGGAGCTGCGGAGCTGGGCGGCGGGCTTCGGCTTCGACGCCGACGACCTCAACGGCCGGATCGAGAACGGCATGTCCATGCTGATGATCGCCGCGGTGGAGGGGCGCCACGACCTGGCCGTGGAGCTGCTGCGGGCCGGCGCCGATCCCAACCTGCTCAACGACGACGAGAACAACGCCCTCTGGTTCGCCTGCTATAGCGAGCACCTCGAACTGCTCGGCGACCTGATCGCCCACGGCGTCGAGCTGAACCACCAGAACTCCAACGGCGCCACCTCGCTGATCTATGCCGCCTCAGCGGGCAAGTTCGAGGTGGTGAAGGCGTTGCTGGATGCCGGCGCCGATCCCCGCAGAAGCACCCTCGACGGCTTCAACGCCCTGGACAGCGCGGCGACCCTGCCGGTGCTGAAGTGCCTGCGGCCCCATTTCGCCACCGCCTAGCACCACTCCAATCCCTGCCATTCGGCCTGGCCCCGGCATTCGCCGGTGGCCCGGATCCGTGCGTCCGGCGTTTTGTGCGGCGCGCAAACGCAGACGGGCCGGGGCCCCGTCCCTCCGTTGCTGGAGGGGGAGACCCCGGCCCGTGTCTGCCGGGTCAGCGCGAGGCGCTTAGCCCGGTACGACGTTGCTGGCCTGCGGACCCTTCGGACCGTTTTCCACGTCGAAGGTCACGGCCTGACCCTCGGCCAGGGTCTTGAAGCCGCTACCCTGGATCGCGCTGAAGTGCACGAACACGTCCGCGCCGCCGTTGTCCTGAGCGATGAAACCGTAGCCCTTGGATTCGTTGAACCACTTAACAGTGCCTGTAGCCATGATGTATTGCCTTTTGAAAATTGAACGATTGAGTGTTGCGGTGCATACAGGTAATGAGAGGTGATTCGAGAAGTAACCGGAGGGAACTGCTGGAATTGCCGTTAACAATATCTGTAGGCAAAGCCACTATAAGCCAATTGTGGCTAAAGTCCAGAGCGAATTTGTGACGGCGCCGATGCCGTCGCTCCCCGGCCTCCGGGGCCTTGGCCGGCGCCGCGGCAATGGCCTATGGTCGGGGGACGCTCAGCGACCGCGGAACCGCCGCTTTCAACCACGGGTACAGGAGGAACCGAATGAACATTCCGGAAATCACCACAACGCTGCTGGAGGCCAAAAAGAAGGCGGGCCTGAGCTTCGCCGACCTGGAACAGGTGCTCGGCCGGGACGAGGTCTGGATCGCGGCGCTGTTTTACCGCCAGGCCAGCGCCTCGGCAGAGGAGGCGGTCAAGCTGGCCTCCGCCCTCGGTCTCGCTCCAGAGGCGGTGGCACCGCTCACCGAGTGCCCGAGCAAGGGTCTGGGGCCGGTGGTGCCCACCGACCCGCTGGTCTATCGCTTCTACGAAATCATGCAGGTCTACGGCATGCCGCTGAAGGCGGTCATTCATGAGAAGTTCGGCGACGGCATCATGAGCGCGATCGACTTCACCATGGACGTGGACAAGGTGGAGGATCCCAAGGGCGATCGGGTGCTGGTCACCATGTCGGGCAAGTTCCTGCCCTACAAGAAGTGGTAGGGCCGGCGGCCGAGCACCGCCCAGAACGAGAAAAGGCGCACCAGCTGCGCCTTTTCTTTTTGAGCCGGGGCCTGCTCAGTGATCGTGGTGATGACCGTCCGGGCCGTGCACGTGACCGTGCTCCAGTTCCTCGGCGCTGGCCTCGCGCACCTCGACCACGGTGACGTCGAAATTCAGGGTCTCGCCGGCCAGCGGGTGGTTGGCGTCGATGGTGATGACGTCGCTGGCGACCTCGATCACGGTGACGATCTGCACGCCGCCGCTTTCGTCGTAGGTGTGAAACTGCATGCCGGCGACGATGCTGTCGGCGTCCTCGAAACGGTCGCGCGGCACGGCCTGGCGCAGGTCGTCGCTGCGTTCGCCGTAGGCGTCGGCCGGCTCGATGGTCACCTCGAGGCGGTCGCCCTCACCCTTGCCTTCCAGGGCGTCCTCCAGGCCGCGGATGATGCTGCCCGTGCCGTGGATATAGGCGAGCGGCTCGCGGCCCTCGGAAGAATCGATGACGGTGCCTTCGCGGTCCGTGAGCGTGTAATTGAACGCCACGACCATGTTGTTGGCCACTTGCATTGGGTAACCCCTGGAATAAGTGAAGGAAAGAGGAGGAGTGGGACGATTGGTGCGGATTTTACGCCGCCCCGTGGGCAATCACAAATCAGCGCGGCGGGGTGAGCCGTCGTCGTCCTCGCGCTTGGCCACCAGGCTCAGCCAGTTCTCCGTGCTGGTGCGCAGGCGTTCGCAGAGGATCAAGGAGAGGTTGAGCAGCACCTTGGCGGTGATTTCCGGTTCGCTCTTCATCACCCCGCGCAGGAATTGCGGCGTCAGCACCAGGATCTCCAGGTCGGTCTGGCCGATGACGTAGGCGGTCCGCGGCGAGTTGCTGACGAAGGCGATTTCGCCAAAGACCTGGCCGGGACCGAAGGTGGCCAGGGAGTGCAGGTGATCCTCGCGGCGGCCGAAGACCTCGACCATGCCGGAGAGGATCATGTACATCTCGCTGCCGCTGTCGCCGGGACGGATGATGGTGTCGCCGCTGTGGGCCCGCAGGATGGTGCCGAGGCCGAGGAAGCGCTTGGCCTCGGCCTCGTTCAGGCCGTCGAGCAGCGGGATGTCGAAGAAGGGCAGGTCATGCAGCTTTTCGCTCAGCAGCTGCCAGAAGTCGTCGGTGGACATCCGCCGCTCGCTGAAATGGAAGCGGTGGGCGGGGAAGGTGTTGCCGAACCAGAGGGCCGAGTTGGGCCGGTTGGGCCACTTGGCTGCGTGGCTGAGCAGCGGCGAGCGCACCGCGCGCAGGTGCTCGACATCCTCCATCAGCAGCACCATCGGCACCTGAAAGCCGGCGCTGTCGTCCATGAAGGTATCGACGTAGCGGCGGTAGCCGATCTGTTCGTAGAGCCCGGTGAGCGCCGGGCTGCAATGGCTGAAGTTGAACTGCACGCCGAGGCGCCGGCCGTGGTTGTAGCCGGCGGCGAACAGCACCGCCAGCACCTGGCCGTCCTCCCAATCGGGATCGATGGTGATGCGCGAGGTGATGGCCAGTTCACCGGGCTGGAAGCCGCTGAAGCGGTCGAGCTGATAGGCGACGCGGCTCTTTTCCGGCAGCTCGGCGTCGCCGGCCAGCATGCGCATGCTGCCGATCACCTTGCCGTGCTGGGTTACGTAGAAGTGGCTGGCGACGTCGTCCAGTTCGTCGCACCACCGGCCGTTCTCGATCGCAGGGTTGGCCGGTGCGGCGCGGGCGCGGAAGCGGTAGACGGCCTCCCGTTCGTCGGCGCTCTCGGCCAGGGCGACGTGCAGGTTCCTTGCACCGGGCGCCATGGCGGGGCTCCCTCTAGAGCTTGCCCGCGAGCAGCAGGTCGGGGTCGATGCGGGCGTCATTCATGCTGACGCCCCAGTGCAGATGGGGCCCGGTGGCGCGGCCGGTGGCGCCGACCAGGCCGATCACCTGGCCGCTCTTCACCCGTTGCCCGGCCTTCACCTCAATCTTGCTCATGTGGGCGTACATGGTGACCAAGCCGTTGCCGTGGTCGAGGAAGACGCAGTTGCCGTCGAAGAAGAAATGGCCGGTCAGGACCACACGGGCCGGCGCCGGGGCGTGGATCGGCGTGCCCAGGGGGGCGGCGATGTCGATGCCGCTGTGGGGCCGGCGCGGCTCGCCGTTGAAGAAACGGCGCAGGCCGAAGGGGCTGGTGCGGATGCCGTGAATCGGCGGCTTCAGGCGCAACACCACGGCGGGGCTCGCACGCCAGGTGCGCAGGGCGGCATGGATCGCCTTCTCTTCGCGCCAGATGCGGTTGAGTTCCTGCTTGGTCGGATTGACCATGTGCTTGTTCTTGAGGGTGATGTGCTGGCTGGCGTAGGTCTTGGCGTGAATTCGGAAGACCACCGTCGACTGCCGGCCGTCGCGCCCGGTGAGCGTCAGTTGCTGCGGCCCGGGCTTGGCGCCGAGGGGAATGCCCACCACCGCGCGCCAGTCGTGGCCGCTCCTGACCACCAGCACCCGGTCGCCGTGGTAGCGCGCCGCGGGCGCCGTCGGTCCGGAGGCGGGCAGGGGCACGATGGCAATCCCGCCGGGGACCGGCTCGGCCGGGGGCAGGGAGGCGGCCCAGAGTGCCGGCGAGGCGAGCAGCAGGAGCAGGGCGAACAGGCGTTTACTCATTCAGGGTCTCCTCCACGATACAGCGCAGGCGGCCGCGCGCCAGGAGCGCCTCCACCGTCTCTCCGGGTGCGACCTCGGCGGCGGCGTGCACCACCTGGCGTTCGGGCCCGCGGATGACGATGGCATAGCCGCGTTGCAGGGTGTTGAGCGGGCTGACCGCGTCCAGGGCGCGGGCGGCGGCGGCCAGCTGCTGGCCGCGGCGGGCGAGGCCGGTACGCACGGCGGTGCGCAGGCGTTGCCTGAAAGCCTCGTTGCGGCTGTGCAGCTGGGCAATGCGGGCGGCCGGCAGATGGCGCTGCAGGCGGGCCTCCAGGGTGGCGATGCGCCCACTGTCGTGGCGCAGGCGCACGCGCCAGGCCTGCTTCAGGCGCAGCTCCAGTTCATCCAGGCGCTGGGCCTGGGCCCGCAGGCGCTGGCCGGGGTGCTGCTGCTGCAGGCGCTTGCCGAGCCAGTCGAGGCGGCGCCGTTCGTGGCCCAGGCGTTCGCGCATCCGCCCCTCCAGGCGGCTGCGCCGCTGGCCCACGGCGCGCAGCCAGTCGTCGCGGTCGGGGCTGAGCAGCTCGGCCGCCGCCGAGGGGGTCGGGGCGCGGGCGTCGGCGACGAAGTCGGCGATGGTGAAGTCGATTTCGTGGCCCACCGCGCTCACCACCGGGATCCCGGAGGCGTGAATGGCCCGGGCCACGACTTCCTCGTTGAAGGCCCACAGGTCCTCCAGCGAGCCGCCGCCGCGGCCGACGATGAGCACGTCGCACTCGCCGCGGGCGCCGGCCACGCCGATCATTCGCGCGATCCGCTCCGCCGCCCCCTCGCCCTGCACCGGTACCGGGTAGACGATCACCGGGATCGCCGGAAAACGCCGGCCGAGCACCGAGATGATGTCGCGCACCGCGGCGCCGGTGGGCGAGGTGACCACGCCGATGGCCCGGGGCAGGGTGGGCAGGGGACGTTTGCGCGCCTCGTCGAACAGCCCCTCGGCCGCCAACTTGTGTTTGAGTGCCTCGAAGGCCCGCTGCAGGTCGCCCTCGCCGGCGGGCTCCATCTGTTCGGCGATCAGCTGGAACTCGCCGCGCCCCTCGTAGAGGCTGATGCGCGCCCGCAGCAGCACCTGCTGGCCGTTTTCGGGGCGGAAGCGCAGCAGCTGGTTGCGGTTGCGGAACATGGCGCAGCGGACCTGGGCCTGCTCGTCCTTGAGGGTGAAGTAGAGGTGGCCGGAACCGGGCCGGGCCAGGTTGGAGATCTCCCCCTGGACCCAGAGCATGGGGAAACTGGTCTCCAGCAGCCGGCGCACCTCGCGGTTGAGGCGCGCGACGCTGTAAACCACACGGCCCGTGGGGCTGTCGGCGGCGGTGGGCGGCTGGGGCTCGAACATGGCCAGCATGATAGCCGAAAGCGCCCGGCCGGTGGCCCGCGACGGTCGGGCCGGTTTACCCGCCTTCGGCCAGTCCCTATAATTCCCCCCCTTAATCTTTCCAACACTCGAGTCAGGGGTCCCCATGAGAATCGTTCAGGAAGCGCTCACCTTCGACGACGTCCTGCTGGTCCCGGCGCACTCCAACGTGCTGCCCAAAGAGGTCGACCTGAAGACCCTGCTGACCCGCGAGATTGCCCTGAACATCCCGCTCGTCTCCGCCGCCAAGGACACCGTCACCGAGGCCCGTCTGGCCATTGCCATGGCCCAGGAGGGCGGCATCGG
>CAZMMH010000015.1:7054-16726 GCA_964567315.1 uncultured Gammaproteobacteria bacterium | reverse complement strand
CCATCATCACCCCGGCGCTGATCGTCGGTGCCTTCGCCGAGCGCATGAAGTTCTCGGCGATGCTCTGGTTCATGGGCCTGTGGCTGATCCTGGTCTACGCGCCGATCGCCCACTGGGTGTGGGGCGGCGGCTGGCTGGCCGACAAGGGCGTGCTCGACTTCGCCGGCGGCACCGTGGTGCACATCAACGCCGGTGTGGCCGGCCTGATGGCGGCCCTGGTGATGGGTAAGCGCAAGGGCTATCCGACCACCGCGATGCCCCCGCACAACCTGAGCTACACCGTGATCGGTGCCTCCATGCTGTGGGTGGGTTGGTTCGGCTTCAACGCCGGTTCCGAGCTGGCTGCTGATGGCACCGCCGGTATGGCCATGGCCGTGACCCAGATCGCTACCGCCATGGCTGCCCTGGCCTGGATGTTCGCGGAGTGGATCACCCACGGCAAGCCCAGCGTGCTGGGTATCGCCTCCGGTGCGGTGGCCGGCCTGGTCGCCATCACCCCGGCCTCCGGTACCGCCGGTCCGATCGGTGCGCTGGTTATCGGTGCCGCCGCAGGCGTGGGCTGCTTCCTCGGTGCGACCAAGCTGAAGCGTGCCTTCGGTTACGACGACTCCCTGGACGCCTTCGGCGTGCATGCCATCGGCGGCATTATCGGTGCCCTGCTGACCGGCGTGTTCGCTGCCTCCAGCCTGGGCGGCTCTGGCCTGCCCGAGGGCATGACCATCGGCAAGCAGCTGGGCATCCAGTTCCTGGGCGTCTCGGCCACCCTGATCTACACGGCGGTGGCGAGCCTGATCCTGCTGAAGGTGATCGACGTGGTCATCGGCCTGCGCGTGAGCGAGGAGCAGGAGACCGAGGGTCTGGATATCGCGCTGCACGACGAGCGCGGTTACACCCTGTAACACCCGACGGGACCCTCCGGTCCCAGCGAGGCGGGCGCGCAAGCGCCCGCCTCTTTTTTTGCCCCCGACGCTTGCTCCGGGCCGGAGCGGCGGTGGCCTGGGAAAGGTCGAAGCTACAACCGTCTTGGCTTTATGGGTCGCGGCAACACGCTAGTCGCGGTTCAGAAACTTCGCATGGGTGGCGTCGCAGGAGGGTAGGCCGCGGGAGTGTTTGCAGCCGCACATGGCGTATTTCTTCTTCTCGGCGATCTTCACCTCCATTGGGCCGAAGCCGCTGTCCTTGTGGGCCCCGTCGCAGAAGGGCTGGGTGGCCGACTTGCCGCAGGTGCAGAACCAATGGCTGCCCGCTTCAAGTTCGACCACGTAGGGGCCCTTCTTGGCGATGGTGGGCTCTGACATAATGAACTCTCCTGTGAAATTCCGCAGTGTTTAGGTCGGGCATAAGCTACCGCAAGGGCCCGTCGCTGTCACCCGTCGTCGGGCCCCTTGCCCGGAAGGTTTCACCCCTGAGTCAGCTACGACTGGACAATTTGCGCATCCGCCACGTGGGTCCCCTTTCTCTCGAGGTGGCACCGGGCGAGTGTGTCTGCCTCTCCGGGCCCTCCGGTGCCGGCAAGTCGCTCCTGCTGCGGGCGATCGCCGACCTGGAGCCGCGCGACGGCACGGTGATGCTCGACGGGCGCGCCTGCCGCGAGTTCAGCGGCCCCGAATGGCGGTGCCGGGTCGGGCTGCTGGGGGCCGAGAGCCAATGGTGGTTCGACCAGGTGGGCCGCCATTTCCCCGAGGCGGACGAGGCCGGGCTCGCCGCCCTCGGTTTCGGTCCCGAGGTGATGGCCTGGGAGGTGGCGCGCCTCTCCACCGGGGAGCGCCAGCGCCTGGCCCTGCTGCGGCTGCTGGCCAACGAACCCCAGGCGCTGTTGCTCGACGAGCCCACAGCCAGCCTCGATCCGGAGATGGTGCGGCGGGTCGAGGCCCTGATCGACGACTACCGGCAACGGCACCAGGTGCCGCTGCTTTGGGTCAGCCACGACCCGGCACAGATTGCGCGGGTCGGCGACCGCCACCTGCGGGTGGTGGCAGGGCGTTGCGAGGTGGTGGCGGCGTGAGCGTCATCAGCCTCACTCCGCTCGACCTCTCCATTGCCGCCCTGCTGGTGCTGGCCCTGGCGGGTGTCAGCCACCGCTTCGGCCTGGGTCTGGCGCCGCGCCTGCTGATCGCCGCCCTGCGCACCACGGTGCAGCTGTTGCTCATCGGTCTGGTGCTGAAGGCGGTGTTCGAGAACGTCCACCTGCTCTGGATCGGCGCCCTGGCCGTGTTCATGCTGGCGGTGGCCGGGCGCGAGGTGATGGCCCGCCAGGGCCGCCCTTTCCGCGGCTGGTGGGGCTACGGCGTCGGCACCTTGTCCATGTTCGTGTCGGCCTTCGCCGTCACCGTGCTGGCACTTACCGTGATCATCGGCACCGAACCCTGGTACCAGCCGCAGTACGCCATCCCCCTGCTCGGCATGCTCCTCGGCAATACCATGAACGGCATCGCCCTGGGCATGGACCGCCTGACCACCGACGCCTGGCGAAACCGGGCCGTGATCGAGGCCCGCCTGTGTCTCGGCCAGCGCTGGTCCGAGGCGATCGGCGGCATTCGACGCGATGCCCTGCGGGTCGGCCTGATTCCGATCATCAACGCCATGGCCGCCGCAGGGGTGGTCTCCCTGCCGGGCATGATGACGGGCCAGATCCTCGCCGGCTCACCGCCGCTGGAAGCGGTCAAGTACCAGATTCTGATCATGTTTCTGATTGCAGCGGGGACAGGATTTGGTACTCTGGCGGCAGTGTCACTGGGGGCGCGGCGGTTATTCGACGAACGCGAGCGGCTGCGCCTCGACCGCTTGCATGATGGGGGGGGAGAGCAATGAAACGGGGTGTTGTGGCGATGGCTGCGCTGCTGCTGGCGGCGACGGCGCAGGCGGGCCTGCATCGGTGGGTGGACGCCCAGGGCAATGTCCATTTCAGCGACCGGCCGAAGACCGAAATTCCGCCGCAGGTGCTGGGCATGGTGTCGCCGGAGCAGCGTGAGGCTGCCGAGCGCGCGGCCGAGGCGCGGCACATGGCCGCCGAAGAGCAGCGTCTGCGCGAGCAGATGGAGAGCAGCGGGGGCGGCAGCGTCGACAGTGTCAGCCTGCGGCGCCAGTGCGGTCATGCGCGGAATGTGCTGCAGCGCTACGAGACGGCCGGCCTGCTCTATACCGATGCCGCCGACGGCGGCTATCGGGTGCTGCGCCGCGCGGAGCGGGCCAAACTGATCTCGCAGCTGCGCCAGGAGATCGCCGGCAAGTGCGGCTAGGCGGCGGCGCCGCCGGCAGAGGTAACGTGCGATGGGGTGGAGAGCGGCGCTGTTGTGTCTGGGCCTGGCGCTGAGTCTGTCCGCGGCGGCCCAGGTCTACCGCTGGGTGGATGCCGACGGCAACGTCCATTTCGGCGACCAGCCCCACCAGGGGGCGCAGAAGGTTCCGGCGGAGGGGCGCGATGCCGCTGCGCCCGCTGCGGATAGCGAGGCTTACGAGGCGGAGCGCGCCGCCCGCCGCCAGCGCCTGCTGGACAGCTTGGTGGCCGTGCGGCGCGCCCGGGCGGCCGCCGCGGCCAAGGCCGAGCGCGAGGCCGGGATGCGCACGCGCAATTGCCGGGTCGCCCGCAGCAATCTGCAGGGTATTCGCCAGGCCGGCTCGCTCTACAGCTTCGACGCCAAGGGCCAGCGCCACGTCTTCAGCGACGCGGAGCGGGCCAAGGCGACCCGCGACGCCGAGGCCGCGGTCGCCAAGTGGTGCGACCCGGAGGAGTAAGGCGCCCTCAACCCAGTTCGCGGCGCATGAATTCCGGCTGGGCCAGGGCGGCCCGGTGGATCTCCGCATTGTAGTATTCGGTGGCGAACGGCTTGTCGCGGGCGTCCTGCTCGCGGAACGCGGCGGGCGAGCCGCCCTTCAGCGCCAGGGTCGCGCTCCACCAGCCGGAGGGGTAGACCGGCTGCGGAAAGGGCAGGGCCAGGGTCTGCTGGAAGCCAGCGGCGCGCATCGCCCCGTGCATCGCCTTGAGCAGTTTCATGTGGTAGAGGGGCGATTCGCTCTGCTGCACCAGGATGCCGTGCTCGCCGAGGGCTTGATGGCAGCTGCGGTAGAAGGCCTCGTTGAACAGCCCCTCGGCCGGGCCGATGGGGTCGGTGCTGTCGACGATCACCAGGTCCACGCCGCCTGCGGCAGCGTCGGCCATGTATTTGATGCCGTCGTCGAACATCAGGCTAGCGCGCGGGTCGCCATTGGATTCACACAGCTGCGGGAAGTACTGCTCCGAGAGGCGGGTGACCCGTTCATCGATATCCACCTGCACCACCGACTCCACCCCCGGGTGGCGCAGCACCTCGCGCAGGGTGCCGCAGTCGCCGCCGCCGATGATCACCACCCGCTTCGGTTCCGGATGGGTGAACAGGGCCGGATGCGACATCATCTCGTGGTAGAGGAAGTTGTCGCGGTCGGTGAGCATGATGTAGCCGTCGATGGTCATCAGGGTGCCGTAGCCCTCGGTCTCCCAGATTTCGATCTTCTGGAACGGGCTCTTTTCCTCGTGCAGCTTCTCCTTCAGCTTGAACGAGAAGGCGGAACCGCCTTCCTTGCAGATTTCGGTGAACCAGTCGCTGCCGAGATTCATGCGGATCCCCTTGAATGTCTGTCGGCCCGCTAGGGCCGGATTGATTGCCAAAGCTTTGGAAAACCCCAAAAACCCCCTCTCGCGCAAAGCCGCCAAGGCGCGAAGAAAAGATCGAGGCTGCCTTGGGCGGCGCTGCATCACGGATCGAGGCCGGCGACGCCCCGCCCAGGCCCGACGCGGCGTTCGCTGTTGATTTCCTTTGCGCCTTGGCGCCCTTGCGCGAGCTAGGTCTTCTGTTTCGTGGCAGCGCGGCTGCAACGAGGTGCCGTTGCCGGACATGGCCGACCGCGGGAACCCTATGCCGCGTCACAGTTTCCTCTTACTATTTTCCCTTTCCGTGACACCCGCACGCAACCAGTTTGGGACCGCCGATGAGCTTCGGAGAGATTATCAACGCGCGCAGGCAGTACAACATCAATGCTGCGCGCGAAATCTACAACATCCGCCACTGGGGCGGCGGCTATTTCGACATCGACGAGCGTGGCCACGTGCTGGTGAGCCCCGAGCGCGACCCGGAGCGGGCCGGCATCGACCTCTACGAGCTGGCCGGCGAGCTGCGGGCGGCCGGCCTCAGCCTGCCGGTGCTGGTGCGTTTCACCGACATTCTCAGCGACCGGGTGCGCTCCCTGTGCGCCGCCTTCCGTGCGGCCATTGCCGAACACGACTACGCCGGCGGCTATACCGCCGTGTATCCGATCAAGGTCAACCAGCAGCGTCGCGTGGTCGAGGCCATCGTCGAGGCGGGCCAGCCCTGTGTCGGCCTCGAGGCCGGCAGCAAGCCGGAGTTGATGGCGGTGCTGGCCATGGTCCCGAGTGGCGGGGTGGTGGTCTGCAACGGTTACAAGGATCGGGAGTACATCCGCCTGGCGCTAATCGGCCGGGCCCTCGGCCACCGCGTCTACATCGTGGTGGAGAAGCTCTCGGAGCTGGAACTGGTGATCCGCGAGGCGGCCGATCTCGGGGTGGAACCCCTGCTCGGCATGCGCGTGCGCCTAGCCTCCCTCGGCGCCGGCAAGTGGCAGAACACCGGCGGCGAGAAGTCCAAGTTCGGCCTCTCCGCAGCCCAGGTGCTGCGCGCCGTCGAGCGTCTGCGCGAGGCGGGCCTGCTCGGCTCCCTGCGCCTGCTGCACGTGCACCTCGGTTCCCAGATCGCCAATATCCGCGACATCCAGCGCGGCATGAGCGAGGTGGCCCGCTATTTCGCCGAGCTCTGCGCCCTGGGCGTGCCGCTCGCCGTGGTCGACGTGGGCGGCGGCCTCGGTGTCGACTATGAGGGCAGTCGCTCGCGCAGCCACTGCTCGATCAACTACAGTATGGACGAGTACGCCAGCAACGTGGTGCACGCCCTGTGGGATGTCTGCCGCGAGTACGGGCTCACGCCGCCGGAGATCTTCAGCGAGTCCGGGCGCGCCATGACCGCCCATCATGCGGTGTTGATCGCCAACGTGATCGATGTCGACCGGGTACCCGGCGGCGAGCAGGGCAGCTGCCCGCCGCCCGCCGAGGGGGCGCCCCAGGTGCTGCACGACCTCTACCGGCTCTACGCGGGCGACCCGCGCCGCTCCCTGCTGGAGACCTACCACGACGCGGCCCACTGGCTGGGCGAGGCCCAGGGCATGTATCTGCATGGGCTGCTCAGCATCGCCGAGCGTGCCCAGGCCGAGGAGCTCTATTATGCGGTGTGCCGCCGCCTGCAGCCGCAGCTGGACGTGGGCCATCGCTCCCAGCGGGAGTTGCTGGACGAACTCAACGAAAAACTGGCCGACAAATATTTCTGCAACTTTTCCCTGTTCCAGTCCCTGCCCGATGTCTGGGCCATCGATCAGTTGTTCCCCATCATGCCCCTGCATCGGCTCGACGAGGAGCCGAGCGTGCGTGCGGTGCTGCAGGACGTGACCTGCGATTCCGACGGCCGGGTGGATGCCTACGTGGACGGGGAAGGGGTGGAGACCACCTTGCCGCTGCACGAACTGCGGCCGGGTGAACCCTATCTGCTGGGCTTCTTCATGATCGGCGCCTACCAGGAGATCCTGGGCGACCTGCACAACCTGTTCGGCGACACCAACGCGGTCAACGTGATCCGCGACGACGACGGTGGCTTCCACCTGGAGGAGCCCGACCACGGCGACTCGGTGGACGAGTTGCTGCGCTACGTCCACTTCGAACCCGATGCCCTGCGCGCCG
Organism: uncultured Gammaproteobacteria bacterium; assembly: GCA_964567315.1. GTDB lineage: Bacteria > Pseudomonadota > Gammaproteobacteria > CAZMMH01 > CAZMMH01 > CAZMMH01. Next base: position 9,948 of record CAZMMH010000015.1, on the reverse strand, counting down.
TCTACCGTGACAAGGTCGCCGCCAGCGGCTTCGACGCCGCTATCCAGGCCGCCTACCTGGAGGAGCTGGAGGCGGGCATCATCGGTTACACCTATCTGGAGGACTGAGCCGGCGCCGGGTCAGACGCCACGCCGCAGGGCCGAGCGTAGCAGCAACAGGGGCACGCGCCGATAACAGGCGGCCACCAGGCAAGGCCGAATCTCGTTGACGGCCGCCGCCGACCCGCCGTAGAGCCACTGCTCCAGCCGGTGCACGCCGTGTGCCGTGGCCGTCAGCCGCGGGTAGCGCATCAGCCAGCGGTGGCGCCAGGCCGCCAGGGTCAGATTCGCTGGCCAGGACTCCGCCTCCGCAATCTCCATCAGGGCTGCCTTGAGCGCGTCGGGCGTTCCGGCCTGTTCGAGCCCGTCCAGGGCCCGGCAATAGCCACGGTAGGTCCGCCACTGCTGTCGCAACCACCGCCATAGGGATCGCAATGCCAGCAGCGCGCCCGGCAGCAGCAGGGCCGCGGCCAGAACGACCATCCACCAGGCAACGGCGAGGAAACTGCCGGGACGGAGAGTGTTGGTCACGATCTTGCCTGTGCCCGGATCGAAATACTGCAGCCGCACCGGCGGCAGGGCGATCACTCCTATGCCGTTCGGCGCAAACGGCACCCGGAAGGTCTGCTCGCTGCCGAGGCCTTCCTGTCCGCTGCCGGCGCCGGGGATTTGCCGGGGCGGGTAGAAGGTGATGGCGCGCCCGCTCCTGAGCTGGCGCAGCACCTCGTAGGGGTAGCGGCCGGGCGGGCCGTCGCTGTGAACGCGCAGGGTGAGAAAGGCCAGCTGGCGTTGCAGCAGCAACGGCCATGCCGGCAGTGCCGCCTCCAGCTCCATGCGGCCGACGGGCATGGTCGGCGGCACGAACGCCGGCAGCGGCCGTGCGTGCAGTACGACCCGGGGTGGATAGAAACGGTGGGTCACGATGCCGTCGCTTTGGAAATCCACCGGCGGCAGTTGTATCGCGAAACGGCCGGCGGTCTGCGGGTAGAGCAGCCAGCCGACGCTCTGCCGGCTGCGTTGCGCTCCGTCGGCCACCACGCTCCGGGCGGGTCGGCGCAGCGGGACGATCTCGACGCCCTCCACTTGAGGTACCGAGGTGATCAGGGAGGCAAACGGGTCGCCACTTTCCACCTGCAGTAGGACCATTACGGGCTGATTCACCCACACGTCGGTCCCGCCGACCTCGCTCGAGACTCGGAGTGGGTGCCGGCCCGCAACGGCGGCGGTGGCGGTCAATTTGAGCGGCGGGGTACTGACGCCGTCAAAGGTCAGCGGGGGGAGAGTCAATGCCCCCGGCCGGCGCGCATAGAGGCGGATCCGCCAGCTCTGCCGGCCACTGGCGTCGCGGCTGACGCTGTCCTGCGTCTCGACCACGAAGTCGCGCCTCAGCGGCGCAAGGTCGAGCGTGTCCAGTTGCGGCTGCCGGTCGCGGGTGTGCAGTTCGAGCAGGAAGGGCTTGCCAAATTCGACCCGGGGCTGCTCGACGCCAAGGCCGAACAAAGGCGTGGCGGCCGCTCCGGGCGCCGGCACGGCGAGTGCCGCCACTGCCATAAGCAGCATGAACAGGCGGGCTACCATGGCCGCAGCTCCGGCAGTTGGTGTGGGGTCTTCACCGGCGCCGGGAAGCCCTCTTCGAGTTCGAAGATCCGTTTCCACAGGCCGCTCTGGTCCACCTTCAGGCTGTCGGCCAGCAGCTCGATCCGCCGTGGCGTGGTGGTGGCGTAGTGCCAGGAGGGGTCCTTGAACTCGGCGGCCTGCCGCACTGCGGGCCGTGAGCGGTAGATTTCCCGTTCGGTCGGCCCGCCGCTCCGTGGCGGCGCGGTGTCGGGTACCGGTGGCCGTTTGGCCTGCGTCTGTTGGTCGATGGAGAGGGTGCCGTGGGTCACGGTCGTGCCCTCGGGCGGGCGCACACTGCGGGGCCCCGAGCCCTGACCGCCGCCCCCGCCCTGGTGCACGCGCCGCCGCTTCTGCATGGCGACCGCGAGGCGCAGGTTCGAGCGCGCCGCGTGGTCGCCCGGGGCGTAGCGCAGGGTCTCCCGGTAAAGCGCCGCCGCCTGGACAAACTCGCCGAGCCGGTAGTGGCTGTTGGCCAGATTGAATACCGCGGGCGCGCGTTCGGCATCGTCGTCGGCATCGAGTATGGCCTGGGTAAAGAGCTGGATCGCCTGCTGGTACTGCCCCAGCCGGTAGGCGCTGCTGCCCTCGCCCATGCGCCCGACGTAGCCGGCGACCCGTGCGTAGTCCTGTTTGGCCTGCAGATAGGATTTGTCCAAATAGGCCTGGTAGGCGCGTTGCCGCCAGTCTCCGGGCGCGGCGTGTGCCGGCGGAGGGCTGAGCATGCCGGAGGCCAGCAGTGCGGCGAGCCACAGCATGGGCGCCGCGCCCGAGGTGAGGCGGCGGGGCTGCAGGTAAGCCAGCAGCATGAGCAGGACGGCGGGTATGAGGCACCAGGCGTAGAGCTCGTGCCACACCACCAGGGTGCCGCGCCCGCCGCCGGCTCCGACGGGTTGCAGATTGCGGATGCCCTGATCGTAGAGCGTCTGCCATTCCAGGTCGGTCGCGGAGACGCCGGCATAGCGGCCGTTGCCGAGCGCCGTCAGTCTGCGCAGGCGCCTTTCGTGCAGCCGCGAGACGACGGCCTTGCCGTCATAGCGCAGCCAGTCGCCCCTTTGCGCCAGCAGGGGGGCGCCGTCGCGGGTGCCGACACCCAGGGCATACAGCGCTATGCCGTCCCGGGCCAGAGCGGCAACCGTGTCGTCGAGGGCCGCGTCGGCGTCGGCGTCGGCGTCCCCGGCCCCGGCCCCGGACTCCCCATCGGTCACCAGCAGCAGGGCACGCGGCGATCTACCGGGGTTG
>CAZMMH010000015.1:0-7044 GCA_964567315.1 uncultured Gammaproteobacteria bacterium | reverse complement strand
GCGCTTTGAAGATTCGACCCCTCGGTCGGCAGCAGGCCGAAGCGCAACAGCTGCAGGTCGTGCCGCAGCACTGCCCTGTCCTCCGTCGGCGGCGTCATCAGATGGGGCCGCGCGGCGTATACGACCAGGCCGATCTTCACCCGCGTCGCACGCGTGAGCAGATCCTGCAGTTCGAGCTTGGCGCGTTGCAGCCGGCTCGGCGCGACATCCCGCGCCGTCATGGAGCGCGACAGGTCCAGGACCACCAGCAACTGTGCGTCGTTTGCGCTCGCCTGACCGTAGTCGGTTTCGGCCAGACGCGGACCGGCCATGGCCATGGCCAGCAGCAGCCATGCCAGCGCGAGCAGGCCGTGGCGCCATGGGGGCCGCCGCTGCAAGTGCACGACGGGGGCGCCGGCCCGGGCCCACGGCAGCAGATGGGGGTCGGCGTAATTGCGCCCGCGCGGCCGATCGATGAAACGACGCAGGGCCCAGGCGAGCCAGGGGTAAAGGGCCAGCCAGCCCCACAGGGGTTCCCGCCAGGCGAGATGCGACAGCCCCTCGATCATGGACGTCTCTCCGCCGTAGGCAGCAGCTGCAACAGCGCCAGCCACACCAGGCCGGCCAACAGGGGCCACTGATACAGGGGGCGGCTGATGTAGCGGGGTGTCGCCCTGATCGGTCGCCGCTCCGCCGACTGGATGGCGTGAACCGCGGCCTGCAGGCTGGCGACGCTGTCGGCCCAGTAGAAATGACCGCCCCCCCGCTCGGCGATCGCCCGCAACAGGGCGAAGTTGGCGGGCTGGTAAATCAGGCCGGCGGTCTCCTTCTCCCCGGCTGCGTAGCTGGCGGCGCCGATGCCGATGGTATACAGGCGGTATCCCTGCCGGTGCAGGTAGGCGGCGACGGCGCGCGGGTCGACGTCACGCTCGGTACGGTTGACGTCCGTGAGCAGGACCAGGGCCGGTTTGGGCGCGCCGGGAGCCGCACGCCTCCGCTGCAGCTGTTGCAGCGTATACAGCAGGGCCTTGCCGAGGTCCGAGCTGCGCCCGGTGAGCGCCGCCGGCCGCAGGCGGCGAACCCTGGCCTTGAGCAGGGCGTAGTCGGCGCTGAGGGGGGCCAGGGTATAGGGTTGTGCCGAAAAGGCGATCAGTCCGATGCGATTGCCCCTCAACTGATCGATGAAGTGGGTCAAAACGCCCTTCAGGATCGTCATCCGTTCGACCCGCTTGCCCGCGATCAGGTAGTCACGCAGCTCCATGCTGATGGAGGTGTCGATCAAAAAGAGGGTGTCGCGGTATTCGGGGGGCGTCGGCAGCTGTGCCCCCAGCCGGTAGGGGTGGGCCAGGGCGAGATGGGCGCACAGCAGGAAGAGTGCATAGTGTGCCCATTGGCGGGCGGGCCCGTAGCCGCTGCGCTGACCCCTCAGTCCGCCGTGGAGTTGCCGCAGGGCGTTCAGCCGGGGGTGGCGGTAGGGGCGCGTGCCAAGGAGTGCCGGGAGGCGGCTCAGCGGAGCGATCCGGTGGGCCCGTAGCAGCAGGCCGGCGGTAATGGCCGACAACGGCCAGCACCAGAGCCAGCCTGGGTGCAGATAATGGATGGAGCCGACGTAGCCGGCCAGGGAGTGCCACATCAGCCGGTGCCCCCCTTGCCGTCGAGCCATGCCAGGGCCTCGCGAATGAGGCTCTCCAGGTCGGCGGCCGTGGGCGGAACGGCGGCGAAGCGCGACTGCCCGAGCCGGTCCAGATAGGCCTGCCACGCCGCCGGTCTGGGGCGAACCGGGCGGATCGAGTGCAGCTGCCGCCGGCCGAAGCCGTCGCGCAGCAAATACTCGACCTGGTGACAGGCCGAGCGGGCGTCGATGGCCGCGTGGTCGAGCTGGCGGAGGAGTCGCCGCAATCTCCTCCTGGCCCGTTGCCGGGGCCGGTGGTACAGGACGATGGCGACCGCCAGGAGCGCCACGACCGCGCCCGCGGCGACGATGAGCACCGCCGGCTCCAGGGTGTGGGCGGGCGGTGCCGGTGGCACGATGTCCACCCAGTGTTCGTCAAGGCGCGTCGTAAGCGGCATCCGGCGATCCCAGGCAGGCCTCCAGGTCATCCTCTGTGGTACAGCTCCTGAAGGCGATGCCGCAGCTGTCCAAGCAGGCGCGCAGCCTGGCGTTGCCGTCGTCGGCCGCCTCGGCGTAAAGCGTCTGCTGCAGGGCGTTACGGCTGTCGATACGCAGGGGGCGCCGCGACGCCGGGTCGTCAATGAGGAAGTCGCCCGCGGTCGGCAGACGCCGTTCAACCGGGTCCAGGATTTGAATGGCCTGTACGGTGTGCCGGCTGGCCAGCTCGCTCAGCAGCGGCAGGGCCGAATCCGGATCGAGGTCGGCAAAATCGCTGAGTACCAGCACAAGACATCCCGGTGGCAGGCGGTGCAGCAGCAGTCGCAGGCTCTCTTCCAGTCCCGGCTGAGCGCATTCGAATTCCAGTGGCGGACAGGGGGCGGCGAGGGCGGCGATGAGAGTCTGCAGGGCGTTTTCGCCCTGAGCGGGCGCAAACCATTCGGTCGTCTGCTCCAGCACCACGCCGCCGACGCTCAGCGCCTGCGCTTGCGCCTGATAGGCGTAGCAGGCGGCGATTTTCGCCGCGAGGGCCGCCTTCAGTTGCCGGCGGGTGCCAAAACGCATGCCGGCGCGCCGGTCCAGGAGTAAAAAGAGCTGCGGCCGGCGCTCTTCGGCAAAGACCTTGGTGGACAGTTCGCCGCTGCGGGCGAAAGCGCGCCAGTTCAGCAGCCGTGATGGGTCGCCGGCCTGATAGGGCCGATTCTCCTCGAACTCGAGGCCCTGACCACGCTGCGGCGACGGTGTCTCGCCGATGAGCGGGTGTGTGGTGTGTTGTCGGAACTGCAGCAGCGACCAGGGCAGCGCTTGGGCCAGGCGTGCCAGCTCACGCAAGGCCGCTTCGTCGAGCAGCGCTTCTCCAGCGGCGTCGGCCGCCGCCGGGCGCCAGCGCGGCAAACGGCGAGCCAACTTGTCGGCCAGGGCCAGGAGCATGCCGGTCAGGGGATGGGGACGGCGTCGAGGATGCCCCGGATCAGATCGTCGCCACTGAGCTGCCGTGACTTGGCGGCGAAGCTGGGAATGATGCGGTGGCGTAGCACGTCGCCCGCCACCTCGATCACGTCGTCGGGGGTCACGTAATCGCGTCCCTGCAGGTAGGCGTGGGCGCTCGCGGCGCGTGCCAGCGCCAGGCTTGCGCGGGGTGAGGCGCCGAAACGGATGGCGTCCTGGCAGTCCGGCAGCCACTGGCCCGGGTTGCGGGTCGCATGCACGATGCGAACGAGGTAGCGCTTCAATGCATCCTCGATGTGGATCTCCGCCACTTCCCGCCGTGCCGCCAGCACCGTCGCCGGACTCAGGCGGGTGTCCGCGCGTTCCTGGTCTTCGCCGAAATGCAGCCGACGGTCCCGCTCCAGGATCTGCAGCTCCTCCTCCTCGTCCGGATAGCCGATGGTGACGTGCAGCAGAAAGCGGTCCAGCTGGGCCTCGGGAAGCGGATAGGTCCCGGCCTGCTCCAACGGGTTCTGGGTGGCCATGACGATGAACAGGTCAGGCAGGGGATGGGACTGCCCGCCGATGGTCACCTGGTGCTCCTCCATCGCCTCCAGCAGCGCGGACTGTACCTTGGCCGGCGCGCGATTGATTTCGTCGGCGAGGACGATTTCGTTGAACAGCGGGCCGGCGACGAAGCGGAAATCGGCGCTCTTGGGGCTGAACACGTCACTGCCGGTGATGTCCGCCGGCATCAGGTCGGGGGTGAATTGGATTCGTTGAAAGCGCGCGTGCACGCCGCCGGCCAGGGCCTTGGCTGCGGTGGTCTTGGCCAGCCCGGGTGGGCTCTCGAGGAGGATATGGCCACCGGCCAACAGCGCGATCATCAGGCGATCGAGCAGGCGCGTCTGGCCGACAATGACCTGTTCGAGGTGGCGGCGCAGGCTGAGGAATTCCGCTTGGGTTTGCATGAGGCGCTTATGTCCGCTGATCGGGGCCGTCGATTGTATCCAGCGCGCGAAAGGCCGAAATTAAGTGCGGGTCAGCCGGTTACGGCTGCCCCCGGGTTGCGCCGGCCTGTCCATAAAACCGCCGCGGCAAAAAAAAGAGGGGGAGGGGGATGATGGCCGGCTATGGCCGTCATCCCCTTCCCCCTGGCAAAGCCCGGGTTATCGCCCTAAAGGGCCTCGATGCCCGGATTGCCCACCACATTTTTCAGTTTCGGCGTGTTGAGGTCGTTGACCCGCACGGTCTTCTGGCTGCGCAGGTACTCGGCGACCACGTCCCAGATCGGTTTCCCTTCCAGCGGCTGCGCCACGCTGGCCCAGCCGGCGACCACATATTTCTTGTTCGGGTCGATCGGCTTGCCGTTGAGGGTCATGTCGGAGATGCGTCCGCCCATGTCCGCGGTCGGATCGAGGGCGTACTTCAGGCCGCCCACGCGGACCATGTCGCCGCCCTGCTGGTAATAGGGGTCCTTGTTGAAGAGGTTGTCGCAGACATCCTCGAGGATCGCCTTGATCTGTGTGCCGCTCAGTTCGTTGCGCGTCACCGTCGGATAGGTGATGGCGGTCTGGGTCATCACGTGTTCGAAGGTGATGGCCTCGCCCGGCAGCACCGAGACACCCCAGCGGAAGCCGGGCGACAGGGCGATTTCGGCGTCCTGGACCGCCATCATGCCGTCGCAGATGAGCTGGTCGAAGGTGCCGTTGAAGTTGCCGCGGCGATAGAGCAGGTCGTCGGTGACCGCCAGCTTTTCGTCCAGCTTGTCCAGATAGGGCTTGCGCACCTTGTCGATGTAGGCGGCCATCTCCTGATCCGGTTCGATCAGGTTGGAGAAGATCGGCATCAGGCGGTACTGGAAGCCGCGCACCTTGCCGTCCTTGACGTCGAGGTCGAGCACCGAGAGGAACTTGCCGTTGGAGCCGGAGTTCATCACCAGGGTGGTGCCGCCCTTGTTCTTGACCTTGACCGGACGCGGTATCGCATCGTGGGTGTGGCCGCCGAGGATGGCGTCGATGCCGCTGACCCGCGAGGCCATCTTGAGGTCGACGTCCATGCCGTTGTGGGAGACGACCACCACCACCTGGGCGCCCTTGCCGCGTGCCTCGTCGACGAACTTCTGCATGCGGTCGTCGCGAATGCCGAAGCTCCAGTCGGGGATCATGTAGCGCGGGTTGGCAATCGGGGTGTAGGGGAAAGCCTGGCCGATGACCGCGACCTTGACCCCGTTGACCACGCGCATCGAGTAGGGCTTGAAGATCTGGTCGCCCCAGTCCTTGTCGACCACGTTCTGGGCCAGGAAGTCGATCTTGTCGGCAAATTCGACGTCGACGATGTCCTTGACCCGCTGGGCGCCGTAGGTGAACTCCCAGTGCGGGCACATCATGTCGACGCCGAGCAGCTTCTGCGCGCCGACCATGTCCTGGGCCTGGGTCCACAGGGAGGTGGCGGAGCCCTGCCAGGTGTCGCCGCCGTCGAGCATCAGGGAGCCGGGGCGGCTGGCCCGCAGGCGCTTGACCAGGGCCGCGAGGTGGGCGAAGCCGCCGACCTTGCCGTAGACCTTGGCCGCCTCGGCAAAGTCCAGATAGGTGAAGGCGTGCGCCTCAATGGTACCCGGCTGAATGCCGTAGTACTTCAGAAAATGGTCGCCCACCAGGTGGGGCGGGTGGCCCAACATGCTACCGATGCCCAGGTTGATGTTGGGCTCGCGGAAGTAGATCGGCAGCAGCTGTGCATGGCAGTCGGTGTAATGCAGGAACGACACGTTGCCGTAGTTCGGCACTTCGTAGAGGTCCCGCGGGGCGCTGCCGAAACGGGGCTTGCCACTGCTGGCATGCGCGCCGAGATTGAAGCCGGCGGCGCCGGCGACCGCCAGCATCTGCAAGAATTCACGGCGCGACAAACTCATGGATCTGTTCTCCAGTGCTTACAAAATGAGGGTTGGGGGAGGCTCTTCGGCCCGGTCCAGCCCGAAGAGGGCCCGGCCTGGAGAGGACCAGGCCGGGCAATGGGGGAAGTCTTACTGGCGGGCCGCGGGGCCGTTCAGCTTGATTCCATTACTCATGTAGGCCAGGAAGTACTCGAGATCGCGGTACTCCTCGCTCTGCGGCTTGAACGGCTTGGCCCGGACCTGCTTGTTGCAGCCCTGGAAGCGCCAATGCAGCGTGCCCAGTTCACCCCACTTGGAGCGGTAGACCGGCCAGTGCACCGACTGCCCAAGGGACGGGCTGATCACCTCGGCGCGGATCTTCTGGCCGGCGTTCTGCATGTGGCAGGAGGCGCAGGAGAAGTTCAGCTGGCCGCGACGGGCAAAGTAGAACTGCTTGCCTTTCTCGTAGGCCGCCAGAGCACGCGGGTCGTTGCGCGGGATTTTCACCCGGTTGACCTTGCCGCGCGACTGGAAGGCCATGTAGGCGAGAAGCTTGGCCAACGGACCCTTCTTGTAGGCCAGCGGCTTTTCGCCGTTCTTGGTGCGGCACTCGTTGACCGCCAGCACCAGGGTCATGACCATGCCCTTCTTCGCATCCCAGTAGGGATACTTGTTGGCCACGCCGGGCTTGCCGAAGCAGCTCTTGTAGCTCTTGCCGTTGGCGAACGGCTTGTTCCACATCGCCTTGCCCTCGTCGATCATCGGGTCATAGGGCGGGAACTCCTCGATCGCCTCCCAGTTCTCCCGGTGGGCCTCGTCGACGGCGTACACGCCGTTGGCGAACTCCTGCAGGGGAACGCTCGGGAACTTCTGCAAGAAGTACTTCTGGTAGAGCTTGACGTCCTGTTGCGGACTCGCGGAGGCGATGAGCGGCACTGTTACCGCCGCGGCCGCCATTAGTGCCAGTATTTTTTTCATGGGCATCTCCATCCTGTTGCTTGGCTTGCGCAGTCGTCAGCGGATCTTGGTCTCCAGCGAGTCGGACTCGCCCTTGTTGTCCGCCCAGCTGATCTTCAGGGTATCGCTAGACTTGGCGCCGCTGAATTTGAACGACAGGTAGGGGTTCTTGGAAATCGCGGGCCCCCACTGCGCACTC
>CAZMMH010000014.1:0-18035 GCA_964567315.1 uncultured Gammaproteobacteria bacterium | reverse complement strand
ACCCATGGCACGCATCACATGCGACGGCTCCAGCGAACCGCTGGTGCAGGCGGAGCCGCTGGAGGCGGCGATGCCGGCCTTGTTGAGCAGCAGCAGGATCCCCTCGCCCTCGATGTATTCGAAGGCGATGTTGCTGGTGTTGGGCAGGCGGTTGTTGGGGTCGCCGGTGACGAAGCAGTTGGGCACCGCGGCGACGATCCCCTGTTCCAGCCTATCGCGCAGCTTCCGCACCTGGGTGTTTTCGTAATCCAGTTCGGCCAGCGCCATCTCGGCGGCCTTGCCCATCGCGACGATGCCGGCGCTGTTCTCGGTGCCGGCGCGGCGGCCGCGCTCCTGGTGACCGCCGCGCAGCAGCGGCCGGTAGCGCATGCCGCGTCGCAGGTAGAGCACACCGGTCCCCTTGGGCCCGTGCAGCTTGTGGCCCGACAGCGACAGCATGTCGATGGCGGTGGATTTGAGATCGATGGGGATCTTGCCCACCGCCTGCACCGCGTCGGTGTGGAACAGCACGTCGGCGGCGTGGGCCATCTCCGCCATCTCACGCACCGGGAACAGGGTGCCGGTCTCGTTGTTGGCCCACATCACCGACACCACCGCGACCTTGGGCGAGAGCACGGCGCGATACTGCTCGAGATCGAGCCGCCCCTGTTTATCGACGGCGAGATAGTGAACGGTATAGCCCTCGTTCTGCTCCAGATATTGGCACAGGGTGAGCACCGCCGGATGCTCGACGGTGGTGGTGATGATCTCGCGCCGCTCGGGGTAGGCCTTGAGGGCGGAGAGGATCGCAGTGCTGTCCGACTCCGTCCCGCAGGAGGTGAAGACGATCTCCGAATCGTGGGCGGCGCCGAGCAGCGCCTGCACCTGGGCCCGCGCCTGTTTCAATGCGCGTCCCACCTGATCGCCGAAGCTGTGCATGCTGGAGGGGTTGCCGTACTGCTCGGTGAAGAACGGCAGCATCGCCTCCACCACCGCCGGGTCGACCCGGGTGGTGGCGTTGTTGTCGAGGTAGATGTCGGCCATGGCTCAGCCCCCCGCCTGGGCCAGCTTCGGCCGGGCGCTCGCCGGGACCACGCGCACGAACTCGTTGAGGTCCTCGACCAGCCGCTGCTGGATGCCGTTGAGGGTCACCGAGGCCATCTGGCAGCCGCTGCAGGCGCCGATCATGTTGACGTAGACCGTGTTGCCGTCGATATCGACCAGCTCCACATCGCCTCGGTCCAGCTGCAGCTGCGGGCGGATGGACTCGATCACCTGCTCGATCCGGCGCATCCGCTGCAGGTTGGTCATGGCCGGCTTGGCCTCGGCCGCCGCCGGCTGGGCCTCGGGCAGGTGCACAGGGGTGGCGTCGGGGGTGAAGGTCTCACCGCGCTCGGCCATCACCCGGATCAGGATCTCCTCGATCCCCTCGTGGCAGGAGGCGCAACCGCCGCCGGCCTTCGTGTAGTTGACCACGTCCTGCACGGTGCTCAGGTTGTTGGCGCGCACGGTGTCCTCGATCATCACCGCGTCGATGGCGAAGCACTTGCAGATCAGCTCGCCCTCCTCGTGGTCGTCGCTCCACACCTCGCCGCGGTAGTCGGCGATTGCTGCGTGCAGGGCCTCGCGGCCCATCACCGAGCAGTGCATCTTCTCGGGCGGCAGGCCCTCGAGGAAGTCGGCGATGTCCTGGTTGGTCACCGCCAGTGCCTGGTCCAGGGTCATGCCCTTGACGATCTCGGTGAGTGCCGAACTGGAGGCGATCGCCGAGCCGCAGCCGAAGGTCTGGAAGCCGGCGTCGAGGATCACCTCGGAGTCGGGATCGACCTTGAGGGTCAGACGCAGGGCGTCACCGCAGCTGATCGAGCCGACCTCGCCAGTGGCGTTGGCTGCCTCCACGGCGCCCGCGTTGATCGGATTGAAGAAAAGATCTTTGACCTTATCGGAGTATTCCCACATGGCGCTGGCTCCTCGCGTCGGTGCGTTGGATTCGGGACGGTTCAGGCGGAGAAAGAGTGGCCGCAGCCGCAGCTCGCGGTGGCATTGGGGTTTTCGAACTTGAAGCCCGAGCCCTCGATCGAATCGACGAAGTCGAGCTTGACCCCATTCAGCAGCGGTGCGCTCTGCGCATCGATGAAGACCTTGACCGGACCACATTCGACCACGGTGTCGTCGGCGCCCGGGGCGGCCTCCAGCTGCATGCCGTACTGCATGCCCGAGCAGCCACCGCCAGTGACCATGATGCGCAGACCACCATTGGGGGTCTCGGAACCCTGGATGAAACGATTGACGGCTTGGGTCGCGGAATCGGTGAGAATGATCATGTTCTGTCTCCTGGCAAGTGGCTTGCACGGTCTCTGTGCGGAGTGGTTGCAAGCGACATGCCACGCGCCGGTGCAGATTATTGGAGACTGTTTTTTCTAAGAAAATCTTCCGAAAGCCGTGTACCGTCAACTGTCGCAAAGGCCACCAGCCGTACATGATGTGACATTCCCGACAAAGACCTTCGGGCATTTCCGGGGGCAGGAGTAGAGCGATGAGTGCAAGCGAATTGAACCCCGGCGACGTGGTCTATGCGGCCACCGATCTCTTCAACGACGGCAGCATTCCGGGCCTCGAGGAGGGCACCCTGCTGGCCGCCGCGGGCGCCCGCGGCGTCTTGCTGAAGGTGGGTCACCTGGAGGAGGAGCCGGATCGCACCCTCTACCTGGTGCGCTTCGAGGACGCCGGGCTCAACCTGGGGCCGCCGGTGGGCTGCTGGGAGGAGGAGATCCGCAGCGAAGCGCCGCAGGCCGTGGAGGCCGACGCCACCCAGTGAGGCCGGTGATGCCGGTCGCGGGCAGGGAGGCCCCGGCCGCGCCGGCACCACCCGCAAGCGCAGACGGCGCCATCCCGAGTCCGGTTGCCTGCTCCCCGGCAGACCCCGGTACAAGCTCGACCCATTCATCGAAACCAACGAGGCATCAGTACATGGAACCCTCCCCCGTCGACGTCATTCGCGGCTACCACCAGCGCACCAAGCACCATCTGAAGCGCTACGCCGCAGGTCCGGACGCCCTGGACTGGGAGATGCAGCCCGATCCCTTCCGGCGCTACGCCGACAGCCCGACGATCGAACTGCCGCTGGGCGCCGAGGGTCTGACGACCACCTATGACGACCTGTTTCACCCCGGCGCCGTGGCCGCCGCACCGCTGACCGTGGAAAACGTCGCCGCGCTGTTCGCACTGGGCCTCGGCCTGGCCGCCTGGAAGGAGTACGGGGGCGACCGTTGGGCCCTGCGCTGCAACCCCTCCAGCGGCAACCTCCACCCCACCGAGGGCTACCTGGTGAGCGGGGGGCTGGCCGGGATCGGGGCGGGGGTCTACCACTACGCGCCCCACGATCACCTGCTGGAACAGCGCTGCGCCCTGCCGGACGGCCTGCTGTCCGCGGATACGGCGCTGCTGGGCCTGAGTTCGGTCCACGAACGGGAGTCCTGGAAGTATGGCGAGCGCGCCTTCCGTTACTGTCAGCACGACGTCGGCCATGCCATCGCCGCCCTGCGCCTGGCCGCCGGCTGCCTCGGCTGGCAGCTGCGGCTGCTGGACGGCGCCGCCGACGCCACCATCGCGCGCCTGCTCGGACTCGACCGCGCCGACGACTTCACCAAGGCGGAACGGGAACACCCCGACTGCCTGCTGCTGCTCTCCCGCTCCGCCGGCGTGGACGCGCCGGAGCTCTCCGCCCTGGCCGAGGCCGCCGGCGCGGCGGCCTGGAACGGTACGGCCAACCGCCTGAGCCGGGAGAAGCCGCTGCCGTGGCCCGCAATCAAGGTGGCCGCGAGGGCCTGCGCCAAGCCCGCCACCGCCGCCGCAACGGCAATCGCCGCGCCCTTGCCGCCCCTGCCCGAACAGCGCCGCGACCTCAACGCGGCGGCGCTGATCCGCCAGCGCCGCTCGGGCCAGTCCTTCGACGGCCAGAGCGGAATCGCCGCCGAGACCCTCTACCGACTGCTCGACCGGCTGCTGCCACGGGCGGAGGTCGCGCCGTGGGACTGCTGGTCCCTGCCGCCGCGGGTGCACCCGGTGCTGTTCCTGCACCGCGTCGAGGGGCTCGCCGCCGGCCTCTACGCCCTGCCCCGCCATGCCGAGGCCGAGACGCTGATGCGCGACAGCTTCCTCAAGGAGTTCGACTGGCAGCGGCCGGAAGGCTGCCCCGACCATCTGCCGCTCTACCACCTGGTCAGCGCCGACGCGCGCAACACGGCCCGGACCATCTCCTGCCACCAGCAGATCGCCTCGGCCAGCGCCTTCAGCCTCGGCATGCTGGCCCAGTTCGACGCGGCCCTGGAAGAGGGGCCCTGGGCCTACCGCACGCTTTACTGGGAGGCCGGCATGCTGGGCCAGGTCCTCTACCTGGAGGCGGAGGCGGCGGGTCTGCGCGGCACCGGCATCGGCTGCTTCTTTGACGACGCCTTTCACGAGATCACCGGTGTCGGCGACACCCGGCTGCAGGACATCTACCACTTCACCGTGGGCGGTGCGTTCAACGACACCCGCCTGGCAACCCTGCCGCCATACGCCCACCTGCCCCCCAACCGGGCGCACAATGGTTAGGGCGCGGCCAGCGGGGTCCTACCGCGGAAGGCGGAAAGCGCGTATATCTGTCCCTGGCACTGTGCACGGACGCAACAGGGGGCAGACAGTCGGGTGTCGGGGGGCGCGTACGACGTAAGATGAGCGGGTCGAGGAACCAACATCACCTGCAGCGCAGGCGGTCGCCGTGGTGGCACCCCATCCTGACGACGATATTCCCCAGCGCGGTCATTCCGGTCGCCGTGGCGCTGCTGATCAACGGCTTTCTCGGGCCGGTGCGCTGGGCCAACGAGCCGCTCCATTCGCTGGTGGAAGGGGTGGGCTCCTTCGCCGCCATTCTGCTCGCCGTGTTCATCATCATCATGCGGCGCAGCGACCAGCTGCGTCCCGGCTACATCTGGGTGGCCACCACCCTGATGGGCATGGGCCTGCTCGACGGCTTCCACGCCGCCGTCGGCCCCGGACCGGCCTTCGTCTGGTTGCACAGCGCGGCCACCTTCCTCGGCGGCATCACCTTTGCCATGGTGGCATTGCCCGAACGGCTGTCGCGGCGCCCGGTGCTGAATGCGGCGCCCTACCTCGCAGCGGCCCTGAGCGTGATTCTCGGCACCGTGTCGGTGATCTTCCCCGATGGGATTCCGGCCATGACCGTGAACGGCCGCTTCAGCCCCCTGGCCCAGGCGCTCAACCTGCTCGGCGGCGGCGGTTTCATCGTCGCCTGGTTCCATTTCGCCTGGCAGGAGAAGGCCCAGGATCAGGGCGAGCGCCTGCTGCTGGCCAACCACTGCCTGCTGTTCGGCATGGCCGGCGTGCTGTTCCATTTCTCCGAGCTATGGGATGCCACCTGGTGGCTCTGGCACGTGCTGCGCCTGGTCGCCTACCTGGTGGTGTTGTGGTTCTTCCTCGGCCTGTTCAACGACGACGTGCGGCGGATTCGCGAAAGCGAGCTGGCCCTGAAGCTGCGCGGCCAGGAACTCGAACGTACGCGTACGCGGCTCAGCGACATCATCGAAAACTCGCCGTCCATCATCACCCTCAAAGACAACGGCGGACGCTTCGTACTGGTGAACCGGCGCTTCCAGGAGCTTTTCGGCCTCAACCGCGAGGCAGTGGCGGGCAAGACCATGGCCGAGCTGTTTCCTGCACGGGACAACACCCAGGACATGGCCGCGGACGCCAGGGTGATCGAGCGGCAACAGCCGAGCCAGCGCGAAGAGACCATTGCCATCGGCGGCGAGCCCCGAACGTTCATCACCTCCCGCTTCCCCCTGATCAGCAGCGGCCACGGCGTCTACGGCGTCGGCTGCATCCGCACCGACATCAGCGAGCGCAAGTCCATGGAGGAGCGCCTGCACCTGGCCAAGCTGGTCATCGACACCACCTCGGAAGCGGTGGTCGTCACCAACACCCGGGGCGAAATCGTCGACATCAACGACGCCTACACCCAGATCACCGGCTACGACCGCGAGGAGTTGCTCGGCCGAAACCCACGCATCACCCAGTCCGGGCATCATGACAAGGCCTTCTTCGAGGGTATGTGGCGGGAGCTGACCGGCCGCGGCCAATGGGCCGGCGAGATCTGGGACCGGCGCAAGAACGGCGACATCTACCCAAAGTGGCTGACCATCAACGCAATCCGCGACAGCGAAAAGCGAACCACCCACTACGTCGGCGTGTTCACCGACATCAGCGAAAAAAAGGCCACCGAGAACAAGCTCAAGAACCTGGCCTTCTACGACCCGCTGACCGAGTTGCCCAATCGCCTGTTCTTCCGCGAGCGGCTGGACGAAGCGCTGCTGGCGAGCCGGCGTCACGGCCAGCGCACCGCCCTCATGTTCATCGATCTCGATCGCTTCAAGGACGTCAACGACACCCTCGGTCACACCGCCGGCGACGAACTCATCGCCCAGGCCTCGCGGCGTATCGTCGACTCCCTGCGCGACACCGATACCGTGGCCCGTCTGGGCGGCGACGAATTCACCGTGATCCTGACCGAGCTCGAAAACGAGGAATCCGCCGGCCACGTCGCCCAGCAGATCATCGAGCGCATCCAGGAGCACTTCCTGCTGTTCGGCACCGAGGTCTTCATCAGTGCCAGCATCGGCATCAGCCTCTACCCCGAGGACGGTGAGGACAGCGACACCCTGATCAAGAACGCCGACACGGCGATGTACCACGCCAAGGAGAACGGCCGGGGCAACTGCCAGTTCTTCCGCGCGGAAATGAACGAACGCATGCTCCGCCGCGTGACCCTGGAACGGGATCTGCGGCGCGCACTCGAGAATGGTGAATTCATCCTGCACTACCAACCCCGCTACGTGCTGGAAACCGGGCAAATGGCCGGTAGCGAGGCCCTGATACGCTGGAACCACCCCGGCGAGGGGCTGATTTCCCCGGCGGAGTTCATCCCGGTGGCCGAGGAGACCAACCTGATCATTCCCATCGGCGAATGGGTATTGCGCGAGGCCTGTCGCCAGACCATAGCGTGGCATCGGCAGGAGTTGGGGCTGCTCCACATCTCGGTCAACCTGTCATCGCGACAGTTCCAGCAGCAGAACCTGACCCAACTGATTCGTGACACCTTGCTCGAGACCGGGCTCGACCCCGACTTCCTGGAGCTGGAAATCACTGAAAGCGTGGTCACCGAGAACCCGGAAGAGGCGGCCCGGCTGCTGTTGGAACTGCGTCAGATGGGCGTGCACATCGCGATCGACGACTTCGGCACCGGCTACTCCTCCCTCGCCTACCTGAAGCGCTTCCCCATCGACGCCCTGAAGATCGACCGCTCCTTCATTCAGGACCTGCCCGACGACCCCGAAGACGCCGCCATCGTCGAATCGATCATCGCCATGGCCCGGAGCCTGGGCATCAACGTGGTGGCCGAGGGAGTCGAGAGCGCCGCGCAACGGACCTTTCTCAAGGAACGGGGATGCCGCGAGGTGCAGGGATTCTATTTCAGTAAACCACTGCCGGCACCGGCCCTTACCGAGCTGCTAAAGGCGCCGGCCGGGCACGCCGAAAAAAAGAAAACGGCACACGTTGCCGAAATCCCGGAGCAGCTGCGACTCTACGATTGAGCATCGGCCGCCGTGGCGCTCCGGTTGCGGCGATAGCGCCCCTGCGCCGGCAGGTCGATTTTGCCGATGCGGTTTGGCAGACGATTTTCCACAAATGCCACAACGGCTCCGCAAGGGGAATCTTCAACTTTGCCCGTCCCCTCGGCACAGGCCTTGGCACCGCCCCGGTACGGCACGTACCGGCTGCAATGGCGCCCGTTTGCCTGCGTCCGCGCGCTTATTTCACCCAACGTCAATACTGTTATGGCCGCTATGATGGCGTACATGCTGAGCGTGCCCAGCGGCCTCCGTGGCGAGATGGCGTGAATGTCATTGGCGCACCCGATCACTGCCCCCGATGGTTCCCACTGGAGTGGCTCTCCCAGGGGCAAAGACCTACCGCCGTGCGCCTCAAGTATTGGCCGCGACGCACGCTAATTAGACGAATGCAACTCTACGTTTGTGCCCCTTCGTGATCTTCACGTTTACATTTTTTCGCGCAAACGTGATACTCACGTTTAACAAATTCTCGACAAATACGCTCGGTCACAGCAGCCGGCACAGCTAGGGGCAAGGGGGTCGTTTCATGAGTTTCACGCGTTCGCTGAGCTTCAAGTTCGGCATTGTCGTCACCGGACTGATCCTGGTCCTGGTGGCCGTGCTGTTCAGCATGTACGCCCGCAACCACGAGGAGGAGGTCGTCGCCAGCGAGGTGCACGCCGCCCGCAACCTGATCCTGATGGCGGAGTCGGTCCGCGAGAGCATGGAGAAGAAGTGGGACGCCGGCCTCTTCTCGGCCCCCCTGCTGCGCCAGATCGCCGCGGACCAAAGCCTCAGCGAGAAGGAGCGCAAGGCCAAGATCCTGGCCACCGTCCCCGTGGTCACCGCTTGGCAGTCGGCCCAGGCCAAGGCCAAGGTGGGCGGCTTCGAATTCCGCACCCCGCGCAAGAACGCCCGCAACAGCGACAATGAGCCGGATCCGGTCGAGGCGAAGGCGCTGGCCTATTTCAAGGCGAACCCGGATAAGACCGAATACTACCTGGTCGACGACAAGCTGAACGCGATCCGTTATTTCCGCCCCGTGCGCCTGGGCAAGTCCTGCATGGTCTGCCACGGCGACCCCGCCAGCTCCGAAAAACTCTGGGGTCGCACGGACGGCAAGGATGTGCTCGGCTTCCGCATGGACGGCAAGAAGCCGGGTGATCTGCACGGCGCGTTCGAAATCATCCGCCCGCTGACGGCCGCGGAAGCGGCGGCGCGCAGTGCCTTGTGGAAGGCCAGCGGCATCGTGCTGCTGCTGGTGCTCGCCATCATCAGCGTGTTCGCCGTGCTGCAGAGGCGCATGATCGCCGCGCCACTGGCGCGCGCGGTCGCCGTCGCCGAAGAGGTGGCCGCGGGCAACCTGTCCGCCGGCGGCGCCGACTCGGAGAGCGACGACGAGATCGGACGACTGCTGCGGGTGATGGCCGGCATGAAGGACAAGCTGCGCGAGATGGTCGCGTCGATCCGCCTCTCCGCCGGCGAGATCGCGCGCTCGTCGTCGGAGATCGCGGCGGGCAGTCTCGACCTCAGCCAGCGCACCGAGGAGCAGGCCGCCTCGCTGGAGGAGACCGCCTCGAGCATGGAGCAGCTGACCGCCACCGTGCGCCAGAATGCCGACAACGCCCGCGAGGCCAACGAAGTCTCCAGCGCGGCCAGCGGTGAAGCGCAGAACGGCGGCCAGATCGTCAGCAAGACGATCGAAGCGATGTCCGGGATCAACGCCTCCAGCAAACAGGTCGCCGACATCATCGGCATCATCGACGAAATCGCCTTCCAGACCAACCTGCTGGCCTTGAACGCGGCGGTGGAGGCGGCCCGAGCCGGGGAACAGGGCCGCGGCTTCGCCGTGGTGGCCGGCGAGGTACGCAACCTCGCCCAACGCTCGGCCGACTCGGCCAAGGAGATCTCCGGCCTGATCAAGGACAGCGTGGTCAAGGTCGAAGAGGGCAGCCACCTGGCGGAGACCTCGGGCAAGGCGCTGACGGAGATCGTCGCCAGTATCGGCAAGGTGTCGCAGATCGTGGCCCAGATCAGCGCGGCCAGTGCCGAACAGTCAGCCGGGATCGAGCAGGTCAATCGTGCCATCACCGCGATGGACGACGTGACCCAGCAGAATGCCGCTCTGGTAGAGGAGACCGCGAGTGCCGCGAAGTCCATGGAGGACCAGGCGGAACACCTGGAACAGCTGATCGCCTATTTCAAAACCGGCGACTGACGCGACTGCGCGGGGCCGGGAGGAGCCGGGCCCCGCCGCATGCCGGGCACCAATGGCGGAGGCAAAAGGATGACGCTCGAGCCAGCTCAGGTACGCGCCTGCTACGACCGTTCTGGCCGCCTGGACACCCAAGGCCTTCTACGAGGCGCCGGCACTGCCTGACCTCGTGGCCCACACCGCCTTCGACCCGGCGCAGGCGGTGTTCGAGTTCGGCTGCGGTACCGGCCGCTTTGCGGCGCGGCTTCTCGCCGACCACCTCCCCCGCTCCGCCACCTATCTCGGCTACGCTCGCAGCCCGACCATGCTCGGGCTGGCAAGAGCGCTTCTGGCGGCCGATCTCGCTGGGAAACCGCCTCGACCCCGAGCGCCGGGAGCTGGAACACGCCGCGGTGATGCTCGCCTTCCGGGTGCCATCCGAGGTGGTCGTGGCGCGCGTCCGGCGCCCCGCTCCGGGCAGCCCCTGCGAAAGCAATAGCGTCCCGCAGCGATAATATTGTAGTTTGGAGCGGCGGCCACCTATCCGGGAGGCGGGCAGACGGCCGCATTCGTTGTGAGGAGGATGGAATGCAAACCACAATAACCGTCAATGGTAAACCGGTCGAGGTCAAACTGAGCCGAGCCGCCGACGCCGCGCTGGCACAGCGGAACACGCCTCTACTGGCCGAGATGGAACTCTATTTCAGCTGCCTGATCCGCAAGCAGGTGCGCTTCCGCGACCATGTGGAAAGTGCCAGTGCCGCGCCGGTCCCGGTCACCGACCGGCTGGCGGTCTACTTCCGCCCGGTGATGACCCAGACCTGCAACGTCAACGACATGCACGGCGAGGCGCCGCCGGTCAGTGATTTCGAGATCAAGAACCCGGCCGCCTTCGTCCCGCACTGGCTGCGCATCGATTACCGCGGCGGCGAGTGGAGCGGCGAGTTCGGCTACTGCTCCTGAACCCGCAGCTCCTGCCACTGGTTGGCCAGGATGGGCGTGATCTCGTCGGCCGGCAACGGATGGCTGAAATAGAAGCCCTGAAATATCCGGCAGCCGCGCCGCTTGAGGAAGGCCACCTGCATGGCGGTCTCCACCCCCTCGGCAACCACGTCCAGGCCAAGGGTCTTGGCCATGCCGATCACCGTTTCCACGATGGCCATGTCGTTGGGATCGCTGTCGATGTCGCGGACGAAGCTGCGGTCGATCTTCAGGGCGTTGAGCGGCAGCCGCTTCAGGTAGCTGAGCGAGGAGTAGCCGGTACCGAAGTCGTCAATCGAGAACTGGATCCCGAGGGCCTGTAGCGCGTGCATCTTGGCCACCGTGTTGGCGCTGTCGTCCACCAGCACGCTCTCGGTCAGCTCCAGTTTCAACACGCTGGGCGGCAGGTCGAACTCGTCCACCGCGCCACGCACCTGATCGACGAAATCGTCGGCGTGGAACTGGCGCGCGCTGACATTGATCGAAACGAAGCCCGGACCGAGGTCGATTCCCGCATCCAGCCAGCGACGCACCTGGGCCGCCGCCTTGCGCAGCATTGCGGCGCCGATGGCGAGGATCAGCCCGCTCTCCTCCGCCACCGGTACGAATTCGTTGGGCGGCACCGAGCCGCGTTGCGGGTGATGCCAGCGCAGCAGGGCCTCGAGGCCGACGATGCGTGAGGCGTCATCCACCTGAGGCTGGAAGTCGAACGACAGCTGGTCCTGGGCCAGAGCATGGTGCAGGTCCTTCTCCAGTTCGAGCCGTTCGTCGGCCGCCGCCTGCAGGCTGGGCAGGAAGAACTGGATCGCGTTGCGGCCGCGGGCCTTGGCCTGATACATCGCCGCGTCCGCGCGCTTGAGCACCTCGTCGACGCTGCGTCCCTGCTCCGGGAACAGCACCACGCCGATGCTGGCGCTGACGTGCAGCTCGTAGCTGCCGACGAAATAGGGCTCAGCGAGGATTCTGCGCCAGCGCTGGGCCATGCGTTCGGCCTCCACCGCGGCGTGCTCCGGGTCGTCGGCCAGTTCCGGCAGCAGGGCGACGAATTCGTCGCCGCCGAGCCGCGCCGCCATGTCCTCCGCCCGGCAGTCGCGGCGCAGGCGGCGCGCCGCCTCGCACAGCAGCTGATCGCCGACGGCATGACCGAGGGCGTCATTGATGTTCTTGAAGCGATCCAGGTCCAGCAGCAGCAGCGCGCCGTGATGGCCATGGGCCTGCGCCTGGGCCATGGCCTGGTGCGCGCGGTCGTAGAGCAGCTTGCGGTTGGGCAGACCGGTCAACGGATCCTGGTAGGCGGCCAGGTAGAGCCGCCGCCGCTGGTGGCGCAGCCGCCGGAAGCCGATGGCCATGCCCAGCAGGCCCAGCAGCCAGATCGCCAAATGGCCGCCCACCAGCGGGCGATAGAGTCGCTCGGCCTGGGCCTCGAGCGGCGCGAACGGCACCATCACGCTCAACCCGCCGAGCACCTCGCCAACCTTGAAGCCCTGAGCGCCGTGACAGGCGAGGCAGCCGGCCTCGGTCAGGCGCGGCCGCATCAGCCGCAGATAGCGCTTGCCGCCCGCCTCCACCACCCCGCTCACCTCCTGCTTGCCCCGAGCGAAGGCGCGCAGCGCGGCCTGCTCCCAGGCGTCGGGCCGGTTCTGCGGACGCAAGGGTCGCTCGCTGACCACGCGCCCGCGCGCGCCTGCGCCGGCGGACCGTTTTTCCTCGTCGTGAACCAGGCGGACGAAATAGGAGGAGTTGATCAGGGTGAGCCGGATGCCGCCGGTGGTGACCACGTCGCGCTGCGGCACGGCCGCGAGAAAGGGATTCGCTTCAACACCGCGTCCCTCGCGGACATAGACGCCACCCCACTCGGCCACCAGATGGCGATAAACCATGTCCTTGTCTATGGCCGCGGTGGCCTGGCCGAAGGCCTGGGTGCGAATGCCTGCACGCACCAGATGGACGTTCCAAGCGAGCGAGGCGAACACCACTGCGGTCCAGATGAGCGCCAGCAGCCAGCCGCCGTGCCCTTTCAAACTACGCACTGATGCGCCCCATACGTTGGGGGACACGTCTGATCTTCTTTGCATGACACCGTTAGTTGTTGTTGTCGCAGTGTCGCCGACTCATCGCCTGCCACCCGGCGATTCTCGCACATTGCGTGGACAAAGCGGAACGCGTCGCGCGCGCCGTGCCGAACGCTTGCAGTGCGGCTATTCCAGCACCTTGCCACGCAGCAGCTTGTCCCGCCCGCGCTTGGTCTTGCGCTCCAGCCGTTTCCGTTGCGCGGCCCGGGTGGGCTTGGTCGCCTTGCGTTTCTTCGGCACCGCGGCCACGCTGCGGATGAGCTCGGCCAGCCGTGCCAAGGCGTTCTCCCGATTGCGCTCCTGGCTGCGTGCCTGCTGGGCCTTGAGCACCACCACGCCATCCTGGGTGATGCGCTGGTCGCGCAGGGCCAGCAGGCGTTGCTTGTAGAACTCCGGCAGGGAGGAGGCGCGCACATCGAAACGCAGGTGAATGGCGGTGGCGACCTTGTTGACGTTCTGCCCGCCGGCACCCTGGGCACGGATCGCACTCAGCTCGATCTCGTCGAGGGGAATGGACACCCGGGCGGAAATGGGCAAGTGGCTCTTGTCGTCATGCATGGTTCTTACTCGCGGCAGCTCGCCGGCAGCGATGACAGCGGCACGCGGCGACCCGACCGGCAGCGGGGCGCCGCCGGAACTCGGCCGGCCGCAGGGCATCCATATACCATGTACCTTCGCACAGGGCGCCCTTGAATTCGACATGACCGGGGATAACGAGCCGCAGCCTGCCGTCCGCTGCCGTGGCCTGACCAAGAGCTACGGCAGCGGTCCCTCCAGGGTTGCCGCACTGCGCGGCGCGGACCTGGAGCTGCGCCGTGGCGAGCTGCTGATGCTGGTGGGGCCCTCGGGCTGCGGCAAGACCACCCTGATCTCGATCCTGGCGGCGATTCTGGCGGCCGACGGTGGCACCTGCGAGGTGCTGGGACAGAATCTCGCACGCATGGACGAAACGGCGAAGGCAGGATTCCGCCGCCGCAGCATCGGCTTCGTGTTTCAGGCCTTCAACCTGCTGCCGGCGCTAAGCGTACGGGAAAACGTCTCGCTGCCCCTGCTGGTAGCCGGAGTGGCGCGCCGGGAGGCGCTCGCCCGGGCCGCGCGGCTGGTGGACGCGGTGGGCCTGGGCGAACGCGCCGATGCCCTGCCCGGCCAGCTCAGCGGCGGACAGAAACAACGGGTGGCGATCGCGCGGGCGATGATCCACGCGCCGCAGCTGATAATCTGTGACGAGCCCACCAGCAACCTCGACCACAAGACCGGCGGCGAGGTGATGGCGCTCCTGCGGAGTGCCGCAATGGAGGATGGGCGCTCCCTGATTGTGGTCACCCACGACACCCGCATCGTCGGGTTCGGCGAGCGCGTGGCCTACATGGACGACGGACGGATCACCGCTATCGAGGCCCGAAAAGAAGGAATCACGCCATGAACCGGCATCGCTATCTGCTGCCCGGACTGGCATTGGCGGGGCTGCTGCTCACGCTTGCCGTGGTCATCCACGACAGCCGTCCGCACGCGGCACGGCCGCCCCGCACGGCACCCGCCGCGCCTCCGTTCACCGCCTTCGTCGCCGGCACCGGCATCGTCGAGGCGAGTTCCGGCAACATCGCCGTCGGCACGCCGCGCTCCGGGGTCGTCACCGAGGTCATGGTCAAGGTGGGGGACCGGGTGAGGAACGGCGACCCGCTGTTCCGGATCGACACCCGGCAACTGCAGGCACAACTCGCCACGGCCAAGGCGAAGGTCGCGGTGTCCGCCGCACGCCTGACCCAGACCCACCACCATCTCGACTACGACGAGAGCCTGCGCCGGCGCGACCCCGGCGCCGTGAGCGCCCAGCAGCTGACGGCGCTGCACGATCAGGCGGCGGTGGCCGAGGCGGAACTGGCACTCGCCCGGGCGGCGGCGGCCCAGGTCGGGACGGAACTCGACCAGTGCCTGGTCCGGGCCCCGGTGGATGGGCAGGTATTGCGCCTGACCTTGCGCCGCGGCGAATACCTGAGCGCGGGAGGCGCGGCGCCGCTGCTGCTGTTCGGTGCCGACCGCACCCTGTACCTGCGGGTCGACGTGGACCAGAGTGAGGCCTGGCGCGTCCACCCCGGCGCCCGCGCGGTAGCCTTTGGGCGTGGCGATCCGCGGCTGCGCATCCCGCTGCATTTCGAATACATCGAACCCGATGTGGTTCCCAAAAGGTCGCTCACCGGCAGCAGCACCGAGCGCACCGACACACGGGTCTTGCAGGTGCTCTACAGCTTCCCGCGCGACGCCCTGCCGGTACACGTGGGCCAGCAGCTCGAGGTGTTCATCGACAGCCCCGCCCCCGAGAGCCAACCGGCGCCCGGTGCGGGATAGTGTTCCTGCTCGCCCTCCGGATGCTCATGGGCGACCGCGCCAAGTACGTGGGTCTGCTCCTGGGCGTCAGCTTCACCGCCTTCCTGGTCACCTTCGCCGGGGCATATTTCTGCGGCTTCATGACCCGCGGCTTCGCGCTGATCGCTGAAAACGGCAGCACGGACGTCTGGGTGATGGACCCGGCGGTCACCTCGGACGAACAGACCATCAACCTGCCGGACTCGGCCCTGCTGCGGGTGCGCAGCGTCGCCGGGGTGCGTTACGCCACCCCCATGGCCCTCGGGCGGGTCGACGCCCGCTTGGCCAACGGACGTTTTCAGTCCTTCCAGGTGATCGGCGTCGACGACGCCAGCCTTATCGGTGCACCGCCGCTTGCCGACGGCAGGCCGCCGACGCTCCTGCACGGCTACGATGCCGCCATCGTCGACCCGGGCGGCACCAGCGACAAGCTCGGCACCCCCCTGCGCGCCAGCGACCGCTGGCCGTGGGACGGCGTGCACCTGGGGGCGCCGTTGCGGGAACTGGCCGCGGGCGACCAGCTGCTGGTCGACGATCACCGGGTCGAGGTGGTCGGACGCTCCCATACCCTGCCCCGCTTTCCGCCGCGCCCGCTGCTCTACACCACCTACTCCAACGCCCTGCGCATCCTGCCGCGGGAACGCAAGCGCCTGACCTTCGTCCTGGTCCGTGCCGCCGCCGGTGTCGAACCACGCCTTCTGGCGCAGCGTATCGAGCGCAGCACCGGCCTGCGGGCCCGGGCCTCCGACGACTTCATCGCCGATACGGTGTGGTGGTACCTGCGCAATTCCGAGGACGTCGGCGACATGGGCGCCATGCTGACCCTCGCCATGACAGTGGGATTCGGCGTCGCCGGGGTGATGCTGTACATGTTCACCTACGAGAACCTCGGCCAGTACGCGGTACTCAAGGCCATGGGCAGCACACCGCGCACGCTCAAGGCGATGGTCCTGACCCAGGCGGGAGTGACCGCGCTGCTGGGCAGCGGCCTCGGCCTCGGCGCCTGCGCCCTGGTCGGCGAGGCGGTAGGGGCCGTGGGTTACCCTTTCCGGATGCTGTGGTTCACGCCACTGGTCGGCGTGCTCGGGGTGCTGGTGGTAAGCCTGACTGCGGCCGCGATCAGTATCCGCCCGGTGCTGGCACTGGATCCGGCGGAGGTGTTTGCCGGACGCTGACGCAGGTCGCCGCGCCGATCACTCCGCCTCGGCGATCATATAGCCGACGCCGCGCACGGTCTTGATCAGGCCGCTACCGAGCTTCTTGCGCAGGAAGTGGATGTGCACCTCGATGGTGTTGCTCTCCACCCCCACGTCTGCGCCGTACAGGACCTCCTCAAGGCCGCTGCGGGTGGCGACCTCGCCCCGATGTTCGAGCAGCGTGCGCAGAATCGCGAACTCGTGCCCGGAGAGCCTTACCGGCACGCCGTCACGGCAGACCCGGTAGCCTTCGAGATCGATGCTGAGTGCGCCGTGTGCCAGCACCGAACCGCCGGCAGGGTGGCGGCCCCGCCGGCACAGGGAACGGACCCGCGCAACCAGTTCGTCCATGGCAAACGGCTTGGGCAGGAAGTCGTCGGCACCGCACTCCAGGCCCTCGACGCAGTCGGCTACGTCGGCGCCGGCCGCGGTAATCATCACCGGCGTGTCGTCGCCCCTTTTGCGCATCCGGGTCAGCAGTGTGAGCCCCGGCAGCTGCGGCAGCTCACGGCTCAGCAACAGTACCGAATAGCCACCCGCGCGCAGGGTCTCCTCCGCCTCGATGCCGTCTGCCACCCAGTGGGCCGCGTAACCGGCGGACTCGAGGCCACGGCACACCTCCCCGGCGAGCGCCACGTCGTTCTCGGCCAATAACAGCTTCTGGTTGTCCATGCTGCCCCCCCCGACCTCCTGCGGATATCCGGCGCCCCCAGCGCCGTCACCCTATGCCAAACCGCACGAAATAGAGTGTGCGGCCCCAAATGGATCTTGTTCTTATCCCTTTATTGCGCTTGTTATATATCCGATCATTATCAAATTAGAAAAATTTAATATTAAAATTCCAGAGTAATTTTAAATTCGTCAGTTCTAAACTTCCAGCCGGAAAAGTCATATAAGAATTAACGCGTTATTAAGGTTATGCGAAAAATTCCTCAGTACCATGATTCGGTGTCGCTTACCCGACAGAGCCACCGCCGGCGTTTGTCGACACACATACAAAAACAATAAAGATTGACGTTCGGAGGGGGAAAATTATTCCGGCGTCATTGAGGTGTTTTCATTGCGTACACGCACCGGAGGAGAACCCGATATGTCAAACACCGAAGAAGCCTGGAACGAAGAGGCCGACTACCAACGCACCAAGAGCGTTGGCTGGAAAGAGCTGTATCTGAAGGAGGACTGGTGGGCCATTTGGTTGGGCCTGGGTATCGTTATCGTGGCGTACCTGTTTTACGCCAACGGGGGAAGTATCAAATGGATCGCGATCACGCCGGCCAAGTGGGATACGTTCGGCCAGATGTTCGCGCATTTCGGCGGCCATATCGGCCAATACGTCGCCCAGTTCGTGATGTGGGCATTGATCTTCGGCATCAGTACCAAGGTGCTGGGATTCAAGACGTCTGAGTTCATCCCGTCATTCATCTTCATCTACGTCTGCTCGATCGTGATCTTCACCATCGGCGCGTGGGACAAGGCCCACCACTACAACCTCGAACCGCCGCTGGTGGCGCTGCTGCTGGGCATGTTGATTTCCAACATGATCGGCCTGCCCAGGTGGATGGATAGCGGGTTCCGGGTC
>CAZMMH010000013.1:3349-18316 GCA_964567315.1 uncultured Gammaproteobacteria bacterium | reverse complement strand
CCTGCCGCTGCTCGGCCGCGGGCGGCGGCTGGCGGAGCGCGAGCGCTTGTTCGAACTGCTGGCGCGCCTGCTGCAGGCCGGCCTGCCGGGCGACGGCGCCCTGCGTGCGGCGGCCAACGTGCTTTCGCCCCACCGCCGGGCTCAGGTTGGAGTGGCCGCGGGGCTGGTCGCCGGCGGCGCGCCGCTCACCGACACCCTGGCCGATCTCGGCCTGCTCGACCGTGCCGACGACGCGCCCCTGCTGGTGGCGGCCGAGCACGCGGGGGAACTGCCGGCCATGCTCGGCCGCCGTGCCGAGGCCCTGGCCGCGCTGCGGGCCCATCGCGCCTCGATCATCGACGAGTGGCTGCCGCGCCTGGTCTACGCCGGCGTCGCCGCCTACGTGGTCAGTGGGATGCTGTAGCGGGCTGGCTAAACAAAAGACCGGTCTCGCGCAAAGGCGCTAAGCCGCAAAGGAAATCAACCCCTTCTGCCGGCCGCCCACCGCCCCGCTATGGGTCGGCGGCGTACCAGCTATGAACCTGGGCGAGCGCCCGGAAGAGCCTACAGGTCTTCTTTGCGCCTTAGCGCCTTAGCGCCTTTGCGCGAGACCGGTTTTTGGGTTGTTCATTCCGCCGGCAGGTGGCGGCAGTTCTGTTCCTCGAGATGGCGCTCCACCGCCTCGGCCACGCTCAGTTCGCCGGCCATCACCGGCGCGTGGTAGCGGCGCATCCAGGGGCCGGCGAGGACCCGGGCCTCGCGGAATTCCGCGCGAATGATGCGGGCGAAGGGGCCGCCCGCGTGCATGAAGCCGCTTTCGCCGAAGTCGCGCTCGGTGCGCGCGCGGTCGTAGGCGACCCGCCGGATTTCGGCGCGCCAGCGGCCGGCGGCGAAGCTGAAACGGCCATAGCAGGCGCGCACGTCAGCGTCCATCGGCGTGCCCACCGAGCCCACGTTGACGATGAAGGTGTCGCGGTAGCGGCGCAGGAGAGGCCGGTGGGTGTGGGAGGCGATGAACAGGTCGCGCGGGTCGCCCAGGCGCTCGGGCAGGGCCTCGTCCGGGGTGCTGGCGCTGATGCCGGCACGGTTGCCCAGGCGCGAGCCGTGGGTCACGTGGACGCTGGCGCCTTCCAGATCCTCCAGGTCCAGGTGGTCGGCCCAGCCGCCGAGCTCGTCGAGCAGCGCCGGGCCGAGCTGTTCGGCGGTCCAGCGGGCGAAGCGGGTGAGGTCGTATTGGGGTGTGCCCGGTTCGTGACTTTCGCCCGCCGCCTCGATCACATACTGCTCGTGGTTGCCGGCCAGCAGACGTACGCCGGGGAGTGCCTGGCGCAGCAGCCGCAGCACGGCCAGGCTGTAGGGGCCGCGGTTCACCAGGTCGCCGTTGAGGATGACCTCGTCGGGCCCCCAGGCCAGGATATCGTCGAGTACGGCCTCCAGGGCCGGCACGTTGCCGTGGATGTCGGAGAGGACGACGATCTTCACCGGGGCGGCCCAAGTGTCGAAGGGGTTCCCAGTATAGCGGTCTGCGGCGGCCGCTGCGCGGCCGTCGGCCTCAGGCCAATTCCAGGTTCAGGGATGGCATCAGCCGTTGCAGGTTGTTCAGGGACTTGCCCTGCCACGGCACCTCGCTGGAGCCGACGATGGTGAGCTGCTCGGTGCCGGAGTTGCGTGCCTCGATGACGAAGCGCGAGAGCATGGCGATACCCGAGCTGTTGAGGAATTCCAGGCGGGTCAGGTCGAGCACCACCGGTCCGCCCTGGGCGACGGCCTGCTTGAGCAGGTCCGCCATCGGCCCGTATTCGCCGATGCCGCCGAGCCGGAGGGAGCCGCTCAGCGCAACCCGCCCGGTCGCGGGATCGAACTCCATGCTGTAGTCGTCGCCGTTGATCGTCTTCACGTGCTTGCGTCCCTTTAGATGTTCACCGTGACCTGGGTGGTCACCCGATAGCCGCTGCCTTCAGGCCGAAAGCGCCATGCCAGTTGTGCTTCGTAGTCGCTGATCATGGTCAGGAAGCCCAGGCCCGCACTGCTGTCGCTGAGGGCGTTGGCCTCCATCTGCTGAATGTAGAGCTCGCCCGGATCGGCACCGGCGAGGCGTTCGATGAAGCCGCGGAAGGCCGCGCTGCGTTCGGCGTCGGCGTCGTTGCTCTCCACGAACACCACGCTGTCCGCATTCAGGTAGAGCTGCATGCTGATGGGCGCATCGCCGCTCTCGTCGTTGAACTTCATGGCGTTTTCCAGCAGCTCGTTGGCGATGTAGCTCACGGCGCCGCGTACCTCGGCCTGGCGCCGGGTGGCCGCGGGCTCGTCGGCGTTGCGCGGCAGGAAGGTGGTCACGTAGTCGCCGAGGAAGTCCGCCGACAGGCCGTTGTTGCGCCAGCGCTGCTTCAACGGCATCGAGCTGGGGGAGAAGCTGAGGCTGAGAAATTCGGCGCCGGCGCCGCCGGGCTCGTCGAGAAACTCGCCGAAGGTATCCGTCATGTATGGGGCTCCGCGAAGGGACGCAACTCAATGGGCGATACGGTTGCGTCCGCGTTGTTTGGCAAGATAAAGCAGTTGGTCGGCGGCATTGAGCAGGTCCAGCGGGCTGCGCTCCGCCTCGGGGATCCAGCTGACGGCGCCGACGCTCAGGGTGACGAAGGGGCTGACCTCCGACCAGGGGTGGGGCAGTTGCTGGCGCCGGACCGTCTCCTGGAAGCGTTCGGCCACCGCCAGGGCGTCGTCGAGGGTGGCATTGGGCAGGACCATGGCGAATTCCTCGCCGCCGTAGCGCACCGGCAGGTCGCCCGTGTGCTGCACCACCGCCGCCAGGGCACCGGCGATACGCCGCAGGCACTCGTCGCCGGCCGGGTGTCCGTAGTGGTCGTTGTACTGTTTGAAGTAGTCCACGTCGCACAGCAGCAGCCCCAGGGGCCGGCCTTCCGCCGCCGCCTGCTGCCAGACCTCCTTGAGGTAGGCATCGAAGTGGCAGCGGTTGGCGATGCCGGTGAGGCTGTCGGTCTTGGCCTGGTGCTCGATGCTGGCGAAGCGCTCCATCCAGGCGTAGTCGAGCTGGTCGCTGTGCTCGGTGATGGTCTGCACCAGCACCTCGAGGTCGTCCTTCTGCCGGCTGATGATGTCCAGCAGCTGTTGCAGCCGCTCCTCGGCGAGGCGGCGCACCGCCACCTCCTTCATCAGCTGATTGTTGGACTCCGCCAGTTGCGCCTCGATCGCGTCGCCGTGCTCGACCGCGGTGGTCAGTTCGATCTCCAGGTCGTCGCGCTCACGGCGCAGGCCCGCCAGTTCGAGGTGCGCGGCCGCAACCTCGCGCAGCAGCGATTCGACGTCGGGCGTATTCACGCTCCGCTCGTCCCTGCCGGCAATGGTGCATTTGGCGTCAACGGGCATGGAAGTCCATGTTCTTGATTTTTCGTTCGGTGTGGCGAAAACCACAGGACCACGCCTGGAAATTATGCGGGTGTTGGGGGGCACTGTCCATTGCGCCCCCGGCGGTGCCCGCCGCCGCTGCCCTCAGGCCCCGCTGGCGTGATGGTCGCGGGCCAGGAGGAGATAGAAGGCCGGCAGCACGAACAGGGTGAACAGGGTGCCGATGCCGAGGCCGCTGGCGATGGTCAGGCCGATGTCGAAGCGGCTGACCGCGCCGGGTCCGGCGGCGGTCAGCAGCGGCAGCATGGCCACGATCATCGACGCGGTGGTCATCAGGATCGGGCGCAGGCGGATCTGGGCCGCCTTCTCCACCGCCTCGCGCTTCGACAGCCCCTCGTTGAGCTGCAGCTTGTTGGCGAACTCGACGATCAGGATGCCGTTCTTCGCCACCACGCCGATCAGGGTGATCAGGCCCACCTCGGTATAGATGTTGACCGTGGCCAAGCCGAGGGTGATGAAGGCCATGGCGCCGAAGATCGACAGCGGTACCGCGACCAGAATGATCACGGGATCGCGCCAGCTCTCGAACTGGGCCGCCAGCACCAGGTAGATGATCAGCAGGGACAGGGCGAAGGTGATCAACATGGTGGATCCTTCCTGCTGGTACTGCCGCGAGCCGCCGGTGTAGTCGTAGCCGTCACCCTTGGGCAGGATTTTCCTGGCCTGCTGCTGCAGGAAGCCGAGCGCATCACCCAGCGGAACCTTGGGCACCCCCATGAGGGTGATGGAGTTGAGCTGCTGGAACTGGGTCCGGCTCGATGGCTCCACCCCCTTCTTCAGGCTCACCACGGTGGACAGCGGCACCAGCTGGCCGTCGCCGGCGCGCACGTAGTAGTTGTCCAGCTGTTCGGCATCTAGGCGGGCGCTGCGTTCCACCTGGGGGATCACCTTGTAGCTGCGGCCGGCCATGCTGAAGCGGTTGACGTAGCCGCCGCCGAGCATGTGGCCGAGGCTCTTGCCGATGTCCGACATCTTGATGCCCAGGTCGCCGGCGCGGTTACGGTCCACCGCCAGCGTTACCACCGGCTTGTCGATCTCCACCGACTTCTGCAGGAACATGAACTTGCCGCTGGCCATGGCCTTGCCGACGATCCGGTCGGCGAGGTTGGAGAGCTCCCGGTAGCTGCCCTCCGAGGTGAGGACGAACTCCACCGGCAGGCCGCCGCCGGCGCCCGGCAGGCTGGGGCGCTGGAACACCGCGGTCTGGAAGCCGGCCACCGCACCGAGCATCCCCTGGACGATGGGCTGCAGCTCCATCTGGCTGCGACTCCGTTCGGTGAAGGACTTCATCTTCAGACCGCCGAAGACCTTGTCCGGTCCGGTGACGCCGAGAATCATGAAACTGTCGTTGTACTCAGGAATCTTCTCGAAGATCTGCTGGATCTGGTGGGCGTAGGCCTCGTGGTAGTCGAGGGTGGCGGTGCGCGGGCCGGTGGCCTGGAAGAACAGAATGCCCTGGTCCTCCGTGGGCGCCAGTTCCGCGCGGCTGGTGATGAACATGAAATAGATCGCCGGCAGCAGCACCACCGCGAACAGCACGGTCGGCGCCACCGAGTGCAGGCTGCCGTGCAGGGCCCGGCGATAGCCGTTGGCCAGCGCGGTGAACCAGCGTTCGACGAGCATCTCGAAGCGGCCCTCGGAGCCGTGGGGCTTGAGTACCCGCGAGGCCAGCATCGGCGACAGGGTCAGGGCGACGATGCCGGAGATGATCACCGCACCGGTGAGGGAGAAGGCGAATTCGGTGAACAGGGCACCGGTGAGGCCGCCGACGAAACCGATGGGCGCGTAGACCGCCAGCAGGGTGGTGGTCATGACGATCACCGGCAGGGCCATCTCCCGCGCACCCTTGAGCGCCGCGTCCAGCTTGGACTCGCCCTGCTCGATGTGGCGGTGGACGTTCTCCACCATGATGATGGCGTCGTCCACCACCAAGCCGATGGCCAGCACCATGGAGAGCAGGGTCAGCAGGTTCAGCGAGTAGCCCAGCACCAGCATGACGAAGGCGCCGCCGATCAGCGACAGCGGCACGGTCACCGCCGGCACCAGCGCCGCGCGCCCGGAGCCGAGGGTCAGGTAGACCACCAGCAGCACGATTGCCACCGCCTCGACCAGGGTGCGGTAGACCTCGGTGATGGAGTCCTGGATGAAACGGCTGGCGTCGTAGGGCACCACCACGCTCATCCCTGCGGGCAGCTGCGCGCGGATCTTCGGTACCTCGGCGTTGACCGCCTGGGCCACGGTGAGCGGGTTGGCCCCCGGCGCCTGCTCGATCGCCATGAACACCGAGGGGATGCCCCGGTACCAGGCGGCGGTGTTGTAGTCCTCGGCACCCAGCTCGGTGCGGGCCACGTCGCGCAGCCGCACCAGGGTGCCGTCCTGGTGGCGGATCACCAGGTTCTTGAAGTCCTGCGGGTTGGCCACGTCGGTGGTGGCCACCAGGCTGATGGTGACGTACTTGCCCTTGGTGGCGCCGATGCCGGCCAGGTAGTTGTTGTCGCGCAGGGCGTTGGCCACGTCCTCGGCGGTGACGTTGAGGGCCGCCATGCGCGCCGGGTCGAGCCAGACGCGCACCGCGAACGGCGCGCCGAAGACCCGTGCCTTGGCCACCCCGGGCAGGGCCTGCAGCTGCGGCTGCACCACCCGGGTGACGTAATCGGTGAGGCGCGGGCGGGAGACCTCGTTGCTGTAGATGGCGATGTACATCAAGGCCATGCTGTCGCCGGTGGTGGAGTCGATCACCGGGTCCTGGGCGTCCGCCGGCAGCACGTTGCGCTTGCTCGCCACCTTGGCCTGAATCTCCGCCACCGCTGCATTGGCGTCGTAGTTGAGCTTCATGTGGACCTCGATCTTGGAGAGGCCCTGGGTGCTGCTGGAGCTGATGTAGTCGATGCCGTTGGCCTCGGCCACCGCCTGCTGCAGCGGGGTGGTGACGAAGCCCTGAATCAGCTCGGAGCTGGCGCCGGGGTAGGCGGTGGTGATGGTGACCACCGTGTTCTCCAGCTTGGGATACTGGCGCACCTCCAGCAGGCCGAGGGCGCGCAGGCCGACGATCAGGATCAACAGGCTGACCACCGTCGCCAGCACCGGGCGGCGGATGAAGATGTCGGTGAATTTCATTCGCTGGGTACCGTGGCGTCGTCGAGTTTCACCGAGTTGTCCACCTTCACCGCCTGGCCTTGATGCAGCTTCACCAGGCCCGCGCGCACCACCTCCTCACCGGACTTGAGTCCCTCGGTCACCTGCACCCGCCCCTTACGCGCGTTGCCGGTCTCCACCTGGCGCCGCATGGCCCGCAGGGTGCCCTTCTTGTCCTTTACCAGCACGTAGACGTAGTTGCCGAAGGTGTTGTAACTGATCGCCGTGCGCGGCACGGTGAGCACCGCCTCCTGCTTCGGCAGCAGGGTCCGCACCTCGACGAACATGCCCGGCCGCAGCCGGCCGTCGGGGTTGTCCAGGGTGGCGCGGAGCTTGATCGAGCGGGTGCCCTCGTCGACCCCCGACTCCAGGGCGGTGACGGTGCCGTCGAAGGTGGTGCCGGGATAGGCGCCGGTGGTGAGCCGTACCTGCATCCCCACATGCAGCCGCGGCAGGTCGTTTTGCGGCAGCGAATAGTCCACATAGATCGGGTCGAGGGCGCGCAGGGAGACGATGGCCGTGCCCGGCGAGAGGTAGTCGCCGGGATCGACCTTGCGCAGGCCGAGTCGCCCGGAGAAGGGGGCGCGGATGCTCTTCTTGGCGATCGCCACCTGCTCTTCGGCCAGCTTGGCCTGGGCCACGTCGTAGGCGGCGCGGTCGGCGTCGTACTTTGACTGGGAGACGGCCTTCTTCGGCAGCAGGTCGGCGGAACGTTTGTACTGGACCCGCGCCAGCTCCAGGCTGGCGCGCAGGCCGTCGAGGGCGGCGCGGTCGAGGGTGTCGTCCAGCTTCACCAGCAGCTCCCCCTGCTTCACCGGCTGGCCCGACTTGAACAGCACCTTGTCCACCAGCCCGGAGACGTCGGTGGTGACGTTGATCCCATGCACCGCCACCAGACTGCCCACCGCTTGCAGGGCGGGCTGCCAGTTTTCGCTCGCCACCGTGGTCGAGGCGATCACCGCCGGCGGCGGCGCCTTGGCGAAGCGCGCCTGCATGGCCTGAAACTGCCTGTACTTGATGGCGGCGATCCCGCCCACCAGCAGCCCGATGAGGAGAATGACAATAACCAGACGTTTCAACATGTTGTTTTTCCGGCTCCGGTGGGGGCGACCCCATACAAAGTAGACGCTTCAGGGACTTTGTCAGGCGCATGCGCCCGGTGTTCCGTTGGGGTGAAAAATCAGTCGACGGGCAGGCTCAGGGTCACCTCCAGTCCGCCACCCGGCGCACGGGCGGCCGCCACCCGCCCGCCATGAGCCGTCACCGCCCGGCGGGTGATGGCCAGGCCCAGGCCGTAACCGCCGCTGGCCCGGTCGCGCGCCTCGCCCACCCGGGTGAAGGGCTCGAACAGCCGCTCCAGCTCCGCCTCCGGTACCCCGGCGCCGTGGTCGCGCACCACCACCCGCGCCTCGCCGTCGCCGCGTTCCAGGCGTACCTCGACCGTACTGCCCTCGGCGGTGTGGCGCACGCCGTTGCGCACCACGTTCTCCACCGCCGCCCGCAGCAGCACCGGGTCACCAACGAGCGTCGCCGGCGCGGCGATCTCCAGGGTCACGCTGCGGCGGCGGGCGCGGGCCTCGAAATCGGCGTCCTGGACGATGCCGGCCAGCAGTTCGGTCAGGGTCACCGGCACCCGCTGCAGCTGTGCCTGGCCCGACTCCAGGCGGGCCAGGGAGAGCACATCGGCGAGCAGGGTCTCGAGGCGGTCGGCCTCGCGCTCGATGCGGTCGAGGGCGGTGGCCGTGTCGCCCTTGCGCCGGGCCAGTTCCAGGGCCACCTTGAGCCGCGCCAGGGGCGAGCGCAGCTCGTGGGAGACGTCGCTGAGCAGGCGCCGCTGGGCCTCCAGCAGGGCGCGCACCCGGGTCGCCATCATATCGAAGTCGCGGCCCAGGGCCGCCACCTCGTCGTGGCCGACGGCCTCCACCCGCACCGTCAGGTCGCCGTTGGCCAGGGCCTGGGCCGCGGCCCGCAGCCGGCGCAGGCGTCGGGTCAGCATCGTCGCCAGGCCGGAGCTCACCAGGCCCGTGATCAGCACCGCGAGAGCCAGGCGCGCCCAAGGCGAGAGCAGGTCGATCCGCTCCACGTGGCGCACCGCCACCAGGAACAGGGGCGGCTGGCTGGCCGGTACCGGTGCGACCACCGCGAAGCGATCGGGCCAGATGGGGCTGGCACCCGGGGTCAGGTGGCGATCCGCGATCCGCTCGCGCAGCCGCGGCGGCAGGCGGCTGCCGGCGTAGGGGTCACCTTCGGCGTCGACCAGCCAGACCCGGCCGTGCTTGCCGCGCTGGATGCCGGCGAGCCAGCGCCGCACCGCCGGCAGGCCGTCGTCCACGAGCAGGCTGGAGACGGTCTCGGCGTGGGCGGCGAGACGCAGCTCCGCCTGGTGCCGGTCGTCGCCACGCAGGTAGCCCTCGAGGGCGAACATGGTGCCGCCCAGGAGCAGGGCCGCGAGCCAGAAGCTGAGCATGATCTTGGAGAACAGCGAATACATCAGTGCACCACGTACTGGTAGCCGCTGCCACGCACGGTGCGGATGCGCGGCGCACCGTCGTCCAGCGGGCCCAGCTTGCGCCGGATCTGGCTGATGTGGGTGTCGACCCGGCGGTCGAAGGCCTGCAGCCCGCGGCCGAGCCCCTCCTCCGCCAGCAGCTCCTTGGCCACCACGCTGCCGGCGTCGCGCACCAGCAGCTCCAGCAGGTTGAACTCGGCGCCGGTCAGCTCCACCGGCCGGGCGCCGACGGTCACCGTGCGCGAGGCGGGGTCGATGGTCAGGTCGCCCACCCGCCGCGGGCCCGTTTCGCTGGCGGCGCCGCGCCGCAGCAGGGCCCTCAGGCGCGCCACCAGCACCCGCGGGTTGGCCGGCTTGGCCACGTAGTCGTCGGCCCCCAGCTCCAGCCCCACCACCGTGTCCATGTCCTCGCCGCGGGCGGTCAGCATCAGTACCGGCACCGCCAGCTCCGGGCGCAGGGCGCGCAGCACGTCGAAGCCGTTCATGCCCGGCATCATCACGTCCAGCACCAGGGCGTCCCAGCCACCCTCGCGGGCTCGGGCGACGCCGTTGATGCCGTTGTGCACCGCGGTCACCTCGAAGCCCTCGGTGGCCAGGTACTCGGCGAGCATTTCGCACAGCTCCTCGTCGTCGTCGATCAGCAGAACCCGCGGCATGGTCTTCCCTCCTGGGACGATTCTCGCCGTTTACGTCCGCCGTCGAAAGGCCGCCGGCGCAGGCCTTGCCTTTCTTTACATTCCCTTGCACGCGCACCACCCACCTTTACCGGCCGCGGGGCTAAGTTTTGCTCAAGCCCCGACGAGCGGGGTGTTGGAGCAAAAGGAGAGACGACATGCAGAGCAAGAAACGTTGGCTGATTCCCGCGGCAGCGGCGGCCCTGATCATCAGCGGCGGCACCGCCCTGGCCTACGGCGGCTACGGCCCCCACGATGGCCAGCGTTGTGCCCAGCACAGCCGCTCCCACGGCGGCCACATGGGCGGGCAGATGGGCGGGCAGATGGGCATGCGCGGCGCCTACCGGGTAAGCAACCTCAGCGACCAGCAGCGCGCGGAGCTGGACAAGGTGTTCGACGCCGCCCATGACGCGACCTACGCGAAAATGAAGAGCTGGCGCACCGAGCGGCGTGCCCTGCGCGACGCCATGCGTAAGGGCGCCGACCCGGCGACCATCAAGCCGCTGGCGGAAAAGGCCGGTCAGCACATGGCGGAGATGATCGTCATGCGCGCCGAGACCCGGGCCAAGGTGAACGCCGTTCTCACCCCGGCCCAGCGCGCCGAGCTGCAGACGCTGGCGCACGGCGGCCGCGGCCCCCACGGCCGCTTCGGCAACACCGGCGGCCAGCCCCAGGGCGGCAAGCCGGGCGCCGGGCGCCCGTAAGCCCGAGGCGAAGGGGCCGTGAACCGGCCCCTTCGCCCCTCTTTTCGCGGAGGACATCATGCAGAGCGAAAACCGTAAACCTGCCTGGCGCCGCTTCGTCACCCTGCAGGTGGCGCTGGGCTTCCTGGTCCTGACCGTCACCGGCCTGGTGATGTTTTTCTGGCCGCCCCGGGCGGGCGGCGCGGCGGCGCATTTCTCCCTGCTGGGCCTGGGCCGGCACGGCTGGGAGGACCTCCACATCACCTTCTCGTTCCTGTTTCTCGCCGCGGTCTCCCTGCACCTGTGGCTCAACCGCCGCGCGCTGTTCGGCTACTTCGGTCGCCGCGCGCCCCGCTTGCGTATCAGCGTGGAGGCGCTGGTCAGCGCCCTGCTCGGCCTGCTGCTGGTGGGTGGTACCCTGCTGCTGGCCTGAACCCGGTCAGCGCCGAACCACGACGGAGCGCGAAAGCCGGTCGTGCAGCAGGCGGCCGTCGCGCAGAAACAAATTGACCAGGATGGTCAGCTGGTAGAGGCCCAGGGCCAGCGCGAACAGCAGGTTGCGCCAGAGGGCGTGCAGCGGATTCAGCGGGCGGCCCCGCGCCGTCACCACCTTCAGCCCCAACAGCAGTTTGCCCGGCCCGCCCTGGAGCGGGCTGGCCTCCAGCAGGGTGTTGAGCAGCGGGTATGCGAGCACCACCCAGACCCAGGCGGGCTGGCCCGCCACCACCGGGCCGGTTCCGGTCAGTCCCAGGACTCCGCCCACCACCGCCATCAGCAGGCCGAGAAATACGCCGTCCAGCAGGAAGGCGCCGATGCGGCTGTAGTAGCGGCCGTAGACCAGCGGTCCCCGGTGCGCCCGGAAGCGCGGCAGGCCCCAGCGCTCCCGGCTGCTCTCCCGCGCCTGCTTGCGCCGGCCCCAGGCCTCCTGGAAAAACAGCTCCAGGTGCTCGAATTCGGCCACGTCCTCGAAGCGGTGGCGGCCGCGGCTCCAGCCGAACAGCGAATCCAGGTAGTCCAGCGGCGGCCGGCCGTGGCGCCGGTGCAGGCCGCTCCAGCGGGGGTGGTCGGCGATCAGCCGGGCCAGCAGCTCGCGCGAGAAGGCCGCCCTGAAGTGGATGTCGAACAGGGCGTCGTTGTGCAGCAACCGGCGCCAGGCCGATTCGTCGCTGCGGCCGCGCTTGTCGCCCAGCAGCTCGTCGACGCCCTCGGTGAGCCGCTCCCACTGCTCCTGCAGCCAGCGGGGATCGAGGGGCGCCTCCGCCTCCGCCAGCGGCGCCTCCGGTGGTTGTGCGCGCGCTGCCGCAATTACCGCTGCCGGAGGTTCGCTCTCGGCGTACGCGGGCTCCGGCGGAGGCGCGGCTGGAAAGGCCGCTTCCAGGGTTGCGTCCGGCTCGCTGAGCGCTACCGTATCGGCCGGCTCGGCGGCCGCCGCGGCGTGGCGTGGGGCCAGGGCCAGTGCCTGGCGGTAGGCGGCGTGCAGGCGCTGGAAGCCCTCGGGATCGTCGTCCGGGCGGGTGCCCTTCAAGCGCACGGCATAGGCCCGCTTGATCGCGCGGCTGTCGCCAGTGGCCTGAATGCCGAGAATGCGCCAGCAGGTCATGGGGCGTTCGGGTTCAGAACCAGCCGGTGGATTCGAGCTGCTCCAGGATCTCGCCCAGCTCGCGCTGGGCGTGGCGGATCTCCCCGGGGCTCTGCCGCTCCAGCAGCACCTCGAAGTCGCGCAGCAGGTTGCCTATGTATTCCCGGCGCTCGCCGAGGCTCGACTCGAACAGCCGTTCGGCGCGGGTGATCAGGGCCCGGTTGGCCTCGTCGTCGCGGGGATGGAACTTGAGCGCGGCGAGCTTGCGCCGCGAGGCCCCGATCTGCTCCGCGGTCAGTTCGCCCGGCGAGTTCTCGATCACCGTGGAGTGGCGCTGGCCGGTGGAGTCGACGGTCACGTCCACCTCCAGCAGGCCGTTCATGTCGTAGCTGAAGCGGACGCTGACGGTCTCCTTGCCGGCCGCCGCCGCCGGCACCTTGACCATCATGTGGCCGAGGAAGACGTTGTTGCGCACCAGCCGCGACTCGCCCTGGTAGACGTTCAGGTCGATCTGCTTCTGCCGGTCCTGCACGGTGCAGAAGTTGTGCTCGATGCTCACCGGAACCACGGTGTTGCGCTCGATCACCGGCTGGAACAGGTCGCCGTGGACCCCGCTGCTGTCGGCCTTGTTGACCACCCCGACCCCCAGGCTGTAGGGCGCCACATCGGTCAGCACCACGTCGTCCAGGGCCGCGTCGCGCGCCTTCAGTCCGGCCTGGATGCCGGCGCCGATGGCCACCACCAGATCGGGATCGAGGTTGGCGCTGGGCATGCGCCGGAACATCTTCGCCACCATGGAGCGGAACACCTGCATGCGGGTGGCGCCGCCCACCAGGATCACGTCGTCCAGCTCGTGGGGCGCGATCCCGGCGTCGAGCAGGGCCCGCTCCACCGGCAGCTGAATCCGTGCGAGCAGCGGCTGCACCAGCTCGGCGAAGCCGTCGCGGCTCAGCTCGAACGGCTCGGCCTGCTGGGGCAGGGCGCCGTTGAGGGTGACCGTTGCCTCGGTGCTGAGGCGGCGCTTGGCGTACTCCAGGGCCGTGTGCAGCGTCTGGCGCGCGCCCAGCTCCAGGCGCTCGCCGTCGATGCCGTTGCGCGCCAGGAATTCGCGTACCAGCAGTTCGAGAAAGTCCTCGCCGCCGAGGTGGTTGTCGCCGGCCGAGGCGTGCACCTCGAGCACCCCCTCGAAGTACTCCATGATCGAGACGTCGAAGGTGCCGCCGCCCAGGTCGAGGACGATGAAACGGCTTTCGCGCCCCTCGTGCAGGCCGTAGGCCATGGCCGCGGCGGTGGGTTCGTTGATCAGCCGCTCGACCTTGAGCCCGGCCAGCTCACCGGCCAGCCGGGTCGCCTTGCGCTGGGCATCGTTGAAGTAGGCGGGCACGCTGATCACCGCCTCGTCGACGGCCTCGCCGAGATGGGCCTCGGCATCCTGCTTGAGGCTCGCCAGCACCAGGGCGGAGAGTTCGGGGGCGCTGAAGCTCCGCTTGCCCAGGCGCACGCTGTGTTCGCTGCCCATGTAGCGCTTGAACACCGCGACGCTGTCGCCGGGATGGGAGAAGAGCCGCTCGGTGGCCGCGCGCCCCACCAGCAGACCGCCCTCGGCGTCCACGCTGACCACCGACGGCGTCAGCAGCTCGCCGTGACGGTTGGGGATCAGTTCGCTGCGGCCGTCACGCCACACGGCGCAGGCGCTGTTGGTTGTGCCCAGATCGATTCCGAGGATCATCGCGGCTGGCTCCCGTTGCCGACGCTGTGGCGCCCGGGCGCCGCTATCGATTGTGTGGGAATCCCGCCGGGGCTGACAAGCCTAGGTTCGCCGCGCCAGCAGGCGGTCGAGGGCGTTGGCGAAGGCCTGGCGTTCACGCTGGCCGAGGGGTGGCGGGCCGCCGGACTGCACGCCGCTGGCGCGCATGGTGTCCATGAAGTCACGCATGTTGAGCCGCTCGCGGATGTTCTCCTCGGTGTAGGCCTCGCCCCGGGGATTGATCGCGTGGGCGCCCTTGGCCATTACCTCGGCCGCCAGCGGGATGTCGCCGGTAATCACCACGTCGCCGGGCTCGACCCGCTCGGCGATGTGCTGGTCGGCCACGTCGAAGCCCCCCGCCACCTGTACCGAGCGGATCAGCGGTGACGGCGGCGTGCGCAGGGGATGGTTGGCTACCAGGGTCAGCGGCAGCTGCACCCGTGTCGCGGCGCGAAACAGGATCTCCTTGATTGGTCCCGGACAGGCGTCCGCATCGACCCAAATGTGCATTCGGTGAATTCCCCCCGCCGGCCGTGGTGTGGGCCCCAGCCTAGCGCCTTCGCCGTGCGGCTGCCAGGGCGCCCGGTGACAGCGTAGTTCCCCGGCCACGGCTATAGCTGAGTCGAGCTGTCGGAAATAGGCGAGGGCCGAACCATGCGCAAGTGGCTGATTGCCGGATTCCGTGCCTTGGCGGTCTCCGTCCTCCCGCCGGCCTGGGCGGGCAATGCCAAGCAGCAGGACGGCTACACCGTCTATTACAGCGCCGTCAACGCCGATCTCCTCGATCCGCGGGTGGCACGCGCCTATGGGCTCGGTCACCGCTGCGGCCGGGGCCTCCTCACCGTCTCGCTCCACAACAGGGGCGGTGACCCGGTGCCCGCCGAGGTGAGGGTGACCAGGCACAACCTGATCGGCCAGCAGCAGTTCTTCACCTGCCGAGGCGTCGCTTGGTGCCCGCGGCCGTGCACTATGCCGCATTGCCCCACGCGGCGCGGGCATATAATGTGGGCCTCCCGGATCAACGGACGTCCTGCTTTATGCCAATGCCAACACCCAGCAAGCCGAGCTGCGCCGGCGCGGCGCTGTTTTTGCGGGAATTTCTCGCCAACCCCCGTGACGTGGGCTCGATCTGGCCCAGCTCGCGCCGCCTGGCCTGGCGTATGGCACGCGCCGTGCCTCTGGAGCCGGGTCACCGGGTGGTGGAGCTGGGCGCCGGCACCGGGGCCGTGACCGAG
>CAZMMH010000013.1:0-3339 GCA_964567315.1 uncultured Gammaproteobacteria bacterium | reverse complement strand
GCGCTGCTGCAGCGCGGGCTGCCACCGGCGCGGCTGGTGGTGGTGGAGCGCTCGGCCGAGCTGGTGGCCCACCTGCGCCGGCGCTTTCCCGGGGTGAGGGTGATCCACGGTGACGCCGCGGATCTGGTCGAACTGCTCGGCGGTCCCGACAGCGTGGACAGCGTGGTCTCCTCCCTGCCCCTGCGCTCACTGCCGCCACGCCAGGTGGCGGCGATCGTGCGCGCCGCCTCCGCGGTGCTGGCCCCCGGCGGCCGCCTGATCCAGTTCAGCTACCGCCTGGCCCGGCCCGGCAGTCTGTCGCGCCGCTTTCTTGCCGTGGCCTCGGGTCTGGTCTGGTCCAACCTGCCGCCGGCGCGGGTCGCGGTGTTCGTCAATCGCGGTGCCGGACCCTTGGCCGTGGGGGCATAAAAAGGGCGGTTTCCCGGACTTTCCAAACGGCGGGGATTTAGGCTACAAATTATTAAGCATATGTAAGCTGCAAGCTG
The DNA here is from genome assembly GCA_964567315.1 of uncultured Gammaproteobacteria bacterium. Taxonomy (GTDB): domain Bacteria; phylum Pseudomonadota; class Gammaproteobacteria; order CAZMMH01; family CAZMMH01; genus CAZMMH01. The sequence goes on along the minus strand of CAZMMH010000013.1, from coordinate 2,854 downwards.
CGGGGCGCCGCCCCGCGCCCATGAGCGGAGATCAGGGATGATCAGGAAAGTCGCCGTCGACCGGCTGGTGCCGGGAATGTTCGTACACGACCTCAACTGCAACGGGTCGTGCCACACCTTCGCCGCCGATCACTTCCTGATCGACAGCCCCCAGTGCGTCGGAGCGATCCGCCGTCTCGGCGTCGGCGCAATCTATATCGACACCGAGCGCGGCAGCGACGACCGGCAGCCCGCACCCCAGGAGGGTGCGCCGCCGCCCCGCGTGGCCCTGTTGGACGAGTTGCAGCGCGCGCTGGAGGTGCAGAGCGCCGCGATCGATGCGGTGCGGGCGGTCTACGACGACCTGCGCCAGTCCCGGCCCCTGGCGCCGGCACGGCTGGAGCCGGTGGTCGACGCCATGATCGACTCCCTGGAGCGCAACCGCGACGCCCTGATCAGCCTGGGGCGGCTGCGCGAGATGGGTCAATACGCCTATGAACACCCGGTCGGAGTCAGCGTGCTTCTGATGGCCCTGGGCCGCGCCTTGGGAGTGCCGCGGGCGGTGCTGCGCCAGCTGGGCATCGGCGCCCTCCTCCACGACGTCGGCAAGATCCGCATACCGCCGGCCATTCTCGACAAGCCGGGTCCGCTGGACGAGCATGAGCATGCGGTGCTGCGTACCCACGCGGTGTGGGGCGACCACCTGCTGGCGCAGCACGCCGGCATTTCGCGCACCGCCCGCACGGTGGTGGCCCAACACCACGAACGGCTCGACGGCAGCGGCTATCCGCTACACCTGAAGGGCAACGAAATCAGCGAATACGGCCGCATGGCGGCCATCGTCGACGTCTTCGACTCCCTCTGCAGCGACCGCTGCTACCAGCGCGGCATGGCGCCGACGGCGGTCCTGCGCCACCTGCTGGAGGCCAGCGACACGCTGTTCGACAGCCGCCTGGTGCAGCACTTCGTGCACTGCCTCGGCATCTATCCGGTGGGCAGCCTGGTGCGCCTGGCCAGTGGCCGCCTGGCGGTGGTGACCGAAAACGGCGGCAACGAGATGCTGCGGCCGAAGGTGCGTGCCGTATACGATGCCGAGGGGCGCCGGCCGATCGAGCCGGTGGACATCGACCTGAGTCGCACCGGCCGCCACGAGGAACGGATCCTCAGCTACGAGGACCCGGCGGCCTGGGGCATCACCCCCTTCGCCTACCTCGCGCTCTGAGCGGGGCCCGCATGGCGGGAGTGGCGTAATGTGAGCCACGCACGCGCGCTTTGAGCAGTGCACCGCATTGCCGCCACCGCCGTATGCCTATAATCTTCCCATCCGCCGGCACCCGGCGCTGCCCATGGGAACGGGCGGGAGAGAACCGCCCCACGGCGGGGACGCCGGACTTTCCGAACCACGCGGGCCGACGCTGGATGAAGCGATAAGGACACGCCCGCGCCGCGCGAACATTACGGAGGTCATGGATGATCAAAAAGGCAGCCCCCGGCCAGCTGATTCAAGGCATGTTCGTACATGACCTGAACTGCAGCTGGCTCGAACACCCCTTCGCAGGCAACCGCTTCCTGATCAAGGACGAGGCGACCCTTAACCGGATCCGCCAGCTCGGGGTGAAATACGTGTTTATCGACACCGTCCGTGGCGCCGATCTGCCCGCAGCCGCGCCTTCGGCGCCGGAGGTGTCTGCACCCGCCGAAACACCCGCGGAGGCCGCCGCCAAGGCCGAATCGCCGCGCCGCCGGCCGCCGCCGTCGCCGCCACAGATCCCGATGCTGGAAGAGCTGGAGCGGGCCCGCGAGGTGCACAGCGCCACCGCCAATGCCGTGAGCGGCCTGTTCGACGATCTGCGCCGCGGCCGGCCGATGGCGCTGGGGCGCTTCGATCCGCTGATCGAGCTGATGCTCGGCTCCCTGCAGCGCAACAAGCATGCCCTGGTCAGCCTCGGCCGCCTGCGCCAGCTGGACCACTACACCTATGAGCACTCGGTGAGCGTGTCGGTGCTGCTGATGGCCTTCGGCCGCGACCTGGGCATGTCCGAAGACGTCCTCCACGACCTGGCCCTCGGCGGCATGCTGCACGACATCGGCAAGAGCCGGGTCGACCCCGCAATCCTCAACAAGCCGGCGGCGCTGGATGCGCGGGAAAAATCGATCATGCGCAGCCACGTGAGCTGGGGCGAGCGCATCCTCGAGGGCGACCCGGAAATCCCTGCCATCGGCCGCGAGGTCGCCTCCCAGCATCACGAACGGCTCGACGGCAGCGGCTATCCGCGTCAGCTGGCCGGCCAGGAGATTTCGATCCATGGCCAGATGGCGGCCATCGCCGACATCTACGACGCCCTCTCCACCGACCGCAGCTACAGCTCCGGTATCGAGCCCACCGAGAGCCTGCGCCGCCTGCTGGAGTGGCCCGAGGGCAAGCTCAGCCCGACCCTGGTGCAGCACTTCATCCGTTGCGTCGGCATCTACCCCGTAGGCAGCCTGGTGCGCCTGGCCAGCAACCGCCTGGCGGTGGTGATCGAGGCCTCGTCCGAGGCCCTGCTGCGGCCCAAGGTGCGGGTGGTCTACGACACCAAGCGCAACTGCCGCCTGCCGGCCGTGGACCTGGACCTGAACGAGACCGGCCGGGGCGAAGAGCGGATTCTCAACTGCGAGCGGGTCGGCACCTGCGGCATCGTGCCGTTCGCCCACATGAGCGCCTAACCGCCGTCTGCCGGGCCCTCCAACTCCTGGGCCTGGATCGCGGTGATCGCCACGGTGTTGACGATGTCGGTCACCGTGCAGCCGCGTGAGAGGTCATTCACCGGCTTGTTCAGGCCCTGCAGGATCGGTCCGATGGCCACCGCGCCGGCGCTGCGCTGCACCGCCTTGT